>JAICHS010000448.1 GCA_025924775.1 Rhodanobacteraceae bacterium | reverse complement strand
GCTTTACGCCGAACGCCTGCTGCAGCGACTTCGCACTGCCCTGCCAGTGCAGGCTGCGGCGAGCCATGTCGCAGTCCAGTTCCTGCAGCCCGTGTTGCTGGCCGAACGTACGCACGCGCTCCACGTCATCCGGATCGGCGCCGTAACGTGCGGCGAACTCCGTGCGCGCTGTCCGCGGTATCGGCCGCTCCATCGGCTGCCGCCGACGCAGCACCAGTGTCACGCCGAGGGGTTCGTCGGGTGCGCAGGCGCCGCAATAACGCATCACGGAAGGAAGATGCCGGCGCGTCGCCGGCGCCACGGTGGACAGTTTGCGCATGGCGTATCTCCGTACATCCAGGAGCCACGCCAAAAAGCATGCGCCGGCCAACGTGACGGCCGAGTTATGTGTGGCTGAACGGCGGACAGGAATTCAGCGAGTGTCCGCGGCCTGCATGAACTCCGCGCACAAGGCTTCCATGCCTGCACGATCATCGTCATCGAAGCGGGCCAGCTGCGGCGAATCGACATCCCGCGCGCCGGCAGCGTGCCGTCGGCGTACGGGAGCGATGAACCGTATCCGGGTTCCGCGGCCGGTGGGGGGTTTGGCATACTTGATCGAAAGCCCGATCGACCCCACCGCTGTGCAACAAGACCCCACTGCCGAGAGTCGCTCTGCATGAAGCCCCGACGCACCGTTGCCTTGCTCATCCCGTTTTTTGGATTCGCGCTGGCCAGCGGGTCTGCGGCCGCACGGCAGCCTGCGGTGACCATGCACGTCGGCGCGCCGATCCACCCTGTCGAAATGGCGAATGGGCAGCGCCTGGTTTACGAGCTGCACGTGGACAATGATTCCAGCGTGCCCGTTGAACTTGCGGCGCTGGATGTATCCACGGACAAGGGCAAGGCCCTGCTGCATCTGGATCGAAAAGCCCTGGCGGCCGACACGGATTCGCAGGAAGGTGGCACGTCCGTCGCTGCACACGCGAGCGCGGTGGTGTACCTGGCCGTCGATGCCGGCAAGGCGGCGCCCGCATCCATTCGCCACCGGCTCACGGTGGAGCAGGAGAATCATGAAGCGGTGGTCGCCGGACGAAACATTCCCGTCATGGCCGACCGGGGCCCCGTGCTTGCGCCGCCACTTGCGGGCGGGCCCTGGGTTGCGGTCTACAGCGATGCGTGGCCTCGCGGACACCGCCGGGTGTTCATCCGGACCCACGGACGCGCGCGCTTGCCGGGCCGCTTCGCGATCGACTGGATGAAAGTCGACCGGCACGGCCGAACGCTGAAGGACGATTCCGGGCTCGCTGCAAGTTCCTATTCCTATGGTGCGAAGGTGCTGGCCGTTGCCGATGCACGGGTAGCCGCGACGCGTGACGGTGTCACCGAGGCCGAGCGAATCGCCGACAACAAAACGCATCCGCACCCGGATGCCGCGGGCAATTTCATTTCGCTGGATCTCGGCAACGGGCAATTCGCCACCTACGAACACCTGCGACCGGGCACCCTCAGGGTCGCCAGG
>JAICHS010000447.1 GCA_025924775.1 Rhodanobacteraceae bacterium | reverse complement strand
TTCTTCGGCTTCACGGCCGGGCAGGTCGCTGGCGTTGGGTTCGCCATCCACGATCAGGCAGAAGATGCGTCCGGCGCGTCCCATGCGCTTGTACGCCAGCACTTCTTCGTTGACCCAGCGCGAAGCCGCCGAGGCGGGCGAGCACAGCACGATCAGGTTTTCGGATTGCGCGAGGGCTGCGTTGATCTTGGTGCCGAGTTCGGGCGAACTGGACAGTTCTTCGCGGTCGCGGAAGACCGGATTCAGCCGGCGCGGGATCGTGCCGTGCACGGTGGTGG
This sequence comes from Rhodanobacteraceae bacterium, assembly GCA_025924775.1. Classification (GTDB taxonomy): domain Bacteria; phylum Pseudomonadota; class Gammaproteobacteria; order Xanthomonadales; family Rhodanobacteraceae; genus 66-474. Next base: position 1,224 of record JAICHS010000447.1, on the reverse strand, counting down.
TGCCCACCAGCCGCGACGGCACGCGGTACGTTTCCAGCGCCTTGTGCAGCCAGTCGGCCCACGCCTTGTCGCGGTGGCTGTAGCTGATGAAGGCGCGGTAGGTGAACGCCCGTTGGGTGGCTGGTTCCTGCATGGCTCGCCTTTTCGCGCATGCTTTCCGGGGCCGGCCAGCGATGCGCGGTTGTGCTTGTGCGTTGCCTAAACCGGCTTGTTCCGGATCATCGGGTCGCAGGGGATGGTTGCGTTCGCCGCAGTGTCGAGCACCGTCACCTTGTATTGCGCGTCAATGGCCGCGTCGCAGCGGTCGTTGATTACCCGCGTCCGCGGCGCGTTGCCTTGCGCGGTCAGTTGATTGGCGTTGTCGTTGACGAAGGTGACGCCATCGAACCGGTAGCGCGCGTCGGTGGCCGTCGCAAATGCCAGGGTGATTGCCGCGTGGCCACTGCCGACGGCGTACTCCACCGAGCCGTTGTTGGTGGACTGGTTGCCGCCGCTGTATTTGTAGCTGTAGGTCTGGCCGTTGGAGGCCACCACGTTGGTCCAGCCGTCGCCGTTGCCGGCGGAGTTGCGGACATCCAGGATGACGCTGGTCGGGTTGTTGGTGGGCATCGTCGTTGCTCCCGTTACAGGACTGGCCGCTGCGGGCCGGAATGGCGATCGCGCGTGGCATCGGTGCGATGCGGGCAGGATCGGTTGGGTGGTGGCGTGACGTGGCGGATCATTTCAAAGTGGCCGTGGCTGTGGCTGCGACGCTCGGCGTTTCCGTCCACGGATACAGCGGCATGAAGCCGCTGCGGTCCAGCCTGGCCAGGTACGGTGCGGCGTCGGCCTCGCGGTGCTGCGCCAGCAACACGCGCACCAGCAGGGCGAGGCGGTTGAAGACCGGCGGATCGCCGCCTTCGCGCAGGATGTGTTCGGCTTCGGTCCACGCGGCCTGTGCAGCCGCGTGGTCGCCGCGTTGCGCGGCGACGTTGCCTTGCAGCCAGTGCAGCTCCGCCGGCAGCAACTGGTATGCGTCATTGCCTTGTTGGCTTGCCGCGGCCGCTTTCAGCGTGGCGTCGGCTTGCGCCAGCCAGGTAGCCGCCTGGTTGAGGTCGCCGCGCCGCCAGGCCAGTTCGCCCAGCAAAACCCGTGCTTTCGCCAGCCAGTGCAGGACGAGGCTGTTGCCGGGTTCGGTGGCGTGCACGGCGGTGAGTACGTGCTCGGCCTTGCGTGCCGCGTCTT
>JAICHS010000446.1 GCA_025924775.1 Rhodanobacteraceae bacterium | reverse complement strand
GTCCTCGATACCCACCGACAGGCGGATCAGGCCGTCGCTGATGCCCAGCTTCTTGCGGTTGGCGGGCGGCACGGAGGCGTGGGTCATGATGGCGGGGTGTTCGATCAGGCTTTCCACGCCACCCAGCGATTCGGCCAGCGCGAACAGGTGGCAGCGTTCCAGGGTGCGGCGCGCCTTGCGCAGGCCGCCCTTCACCTCGATGCTGACGATGCCGCCGAAACCATGCATCTGGCGGCGCGCCAGCGCGTGCTGGGGGTGGGATTTCAGGCCCGGGTAGTTCACGCGCGCGACGGCCGGGTGCTTTTCCAGCCACTGCGCCAGTTCCAGCGCATTGGCGCAATGCGCCTGCATGCGCAGCGCCAGGGTTTTCACGCCACGCATGGCCAGGAACGCATCGAACGGCCCCGCGATCGCGCCCACCGAGTTCTGCAGGAACGCCATGCGCTCGGCCAGCTCCTTGTTGGCGACCACCGCGACGCCGCCGACCATGTCGGAATGGCCATTCAGGTACTTGGTGGCCGAATGCACCACGATGTCGGCGCCGAATTCCAGCGGCCGCTGTACCCACGGTGAGGCAAAGGTGTTGTCCACCACCAGCAGCAGGTCGTGCTGCTTGGCAAACTTCGCAAGCTTGGCCAGATCGACCAGCTTCAGCATCGGGTTGGTGGGCGTTTCGGCCCAAATCATGCGCGTGTTGGGCTTCAGCGCGGCCTTGAGCGCGGCGGTGTCATTGAGGTCGATGAAGCTGAAATCCAGCCCCGCGCTACGCCGACGCACGCGCTCGAACAGGCGGAAGGTGCCGCCGTACACGTCGTCCATCGCGATGACGTGGCTGCCGGTGTCGTTCAATTCCAGCACGGTTGCGATGGCCGCCATGCCGGAGGCGAAAGCAAACCCGGCGACGCCGCTTTCCAGGTCCGCGACGCAGCGTTCCCACGCCATGCGCGTGGGGTTCTGGGTGCGTGAATATTCGTAGCCCTTGTGCTTGCCGGGGCTGGCCTGCACGTAGGTGGAAGTCTGGTAGATCGGCGTCATGATGGCGCCGGTGGAAGGGTCGGGTGCCTGGCCTGCATGGATGGTGCGGGTGGCGAAGGAAAGCCTTGAAGTATTCTTGTCGGGCATGGTCATTTCACGTTTACGCGGCAGGTGGCTCAGGCCACCCTGCGCCGCAGGTAGTTGAGAAGGTCGATGCGGGTGATCAGGCCGAGGAACTTGTCGCCATCCATCACGATGACGACGCGGTCGTGTTCGAACACCGGCAGCAGGTCTTCGATGGGCGCCTTGACGTCCAGCGTCTGCAGCTCAGTGATCATCGCCGCGGACGCCGGTTCGAGGAATTTTTTTTCGTCGCCGTACACGTGCAGCAGCAGATCGGATTCGTCGATGATGCCGACGATCTTCTCGCCGTCCATCACCGGCAGTTGCGAGACGTCGTACAGCTTCATGCGGTTGTACGCGGTGATCAGCAAATCGGCCGGCGCCGCGACCACGGTGTCGCGCATGG
>JAICHS010000445.1 GCA_025924775.1 Rhodanobacteraceae bacterium | reverse complement strand
GTGGCGACCCAGCGGCTCGGCGGCGTCCGCGATCGGTGCCGCGGCGCGCGCGCCGTGCGCCGGATCGCCGTTCCAGCAATACGCCAGCGCCACCACGCGTTGGCCGTGCGCTTCGACCGGAAGGAACGGCAACGGCGGCGCGGTGGTGAAGACCAGCATCGCGGTCAGTGCGTCGGGCGCGTCCGGCGTGAACGCGCGAAACGCGCGCAACAGCGCGGCTGCGGCGTCCAGGCGATAGAACACCACGCCCGCGTTGACCTCGCCGACCGGATGCAGCCGGCAAGCGAAACGGGTGACCACGCCCAAGCCCCCGCCGCCGCCGCGCAAGCCCCAGAACAGATCCGCATGCTGCTTCTCGCTGGCCGTGACACTGCGTCCGTCGGCCAGCACGACCTCGGCTTCGAGCAGATTGTCGACCGCGAGGCCGCAGCCCCGCATCAGCCAACCGACGCCACCGCCGAGCATGTAGCCGCCGACGCCGGTGGTTGAAACGAAGCCACCGGTGGTGGCGAGTCCTTGCGGTTGCGTCGCGGCATCCACTTCGCGCCACAGGGCGCCGCCCTCCACGCGGGCGATGCGCGCTTGCGCATCGATTTCCACGCGGTTCATCGCGCCCAGATCCAGCATCAGCGCATCGTCGCGCACGGCCAACCCGGCCACGTTGTGGCCGCCGCCGCGCACTGTCATCGGCATGCGTTCGCGTGCGGCGGACTTGACTGCCGCGGCGACGTCCTCTGCGTCGATGCAGCGCGCGATGGCCAGCGGGCGCCGGTCGATCGCGCCGTTCCAGACGCGGCGGTGTGTGTCGAAGTCGGGATGCTCCGGCAGCAACAGTTTGCCGCGTAGCGCTGCGGCAAGCGCCTGCCATGGGGCTGTGCGAATGCGCCTGGATCCGGCAGACATGGCTGCGCTCCTTTCCGCGGGCGGATCGCGAGAAGCGCCGTCCGCAAAGTCGATGCGTGGCGCACTATAACCGCGCGGCCGGCCACAGTCGTGATGGGGAAATGGTGATTTCGTTAGGGACGCGGAAGGGGTCGTGGCTGCCGGATGCAACCCGCTAAGGTATGCGCCATGTTCGTCGACGTACCCAGCCGCCAGCATGCGCACCCGCGCTGGGTTACCCCGACGCTGGTGGTCGCCTGCGTGGCTTGTTACCTGTGGCTGATGTTGTCGGCGGCGGCGATGCGCAACACGTTGCTGGGCGACTGGGGCACGGTGCCGGGGCGCTTGTTCCAGCACGGCCAGATCCTGCACGCGCAGTTGTGGCTGCGGCCGTTCACGTCGCTGTTCATGCACGCCGACTGGGTGCATCTGCTGGGCAACATGCTGTTCCTGGTGATCTTCGGCTTGCCCGCGGAACGCGCGCTCGGTTCCCGGCGCTTCCTGTTCCTGTTCCTGGTGGGCGGGGCGTTCGCCAACCTCGTCGGGGCGTGGACGCTGTCGGGTCAGTTGCGGCCGATCATCGGTTGCAGCGGCGCGGTGTCGGCGACGCTGGGCGCCTACCTCGCATT
>JAICHS010000444.1 GCA_025924775.1 Rhodanobacteraceae bacterium | reverse complement strand
CCGAACACGGCACCGCCATCCTGCGCCGCTTCGCCGTAGATATTTGCGGCTGCGCAGCCTTGTGGACATCGTCGCGCATCATCGACGACGCGGTCGCGCAGGTGCGCGCCTGCGTCGGCCGCGACCGGGTGTTGCTTGGCCTGTCCGGCGGCGTCGATTCCTCCGTCGTCGCGGCGCTGCTGGATAAGGCGATCGGCAAGCAACTCACCTGCGTGTTCGTCGACACTGGCTTGCTGCGGGCAGGCGAGGGCGACCAGGTGATGGACACGATGGCACGCAACATGGGCGTGCACGTGGTTCGCGTGGACGCGGCCGACCGCTTCTTTGGCGAGCTTGCGGGCGTTGCCGATCCCGAGGCCAAGCGCAAGATCATCGGCAAGCTGTTCATCGAGGTGTTCGACGAGGAAGCGCAAAAACTGCAAGGCGTGAAGTGGCTGGCGCAGGGCACGATCTACCCCGACGTCATCGAATCCGCGGGCGGCAAAACCGGCAAGGCACACGTCATCAAGAGCCACCACAACGTCGGCGGACTGCCCGAGAAGATGAACCTCAAGCTGCTCGAACCGCTGCGCGAGCTGTTCAAGGATGAAGTGCGCAGGATCGGCGTCGAGCTTGGCCTGCCACGCGAAATGGTGTACCGGCACCCGTTCCCCGGGCCGGGCCTGGGCGTGCGCATCCTGGGCGAGGTCAAGCACGAGTATGCGGAAATCCTCAAGGCCGCCGACCACGTGTTCATCGAGGAGCTGCGCGCCGCCGGCCTGTACGACCAGGTCAGCCAGGCGTTTGCGGTGTTCCTGCCGGTGAAATCCGTCGGCGTGGTGGGCGACGGCCGCGCCTATGAATGGGTGATCGCATTGCGGGCGGTGGAGACCGTGGATTTCATGACCGCGCGCTGGGCGCACCTGCCGTACGAATTTCTCGGCAAGATTTCAAACAGGATCATCAATGAGTTGCGTGGTATTTCTCGCGTCGTTTACGACATCAGCGGGAAACCTCCCGCCACGATCGAATGGGAGTGACACCGTTTTCGGCCGAGGACCGCGCCTACATGCAAAGGGCGCTGGAACTGGCCGCACACGCCTGCGATGGCGATGGCGAAGTGCCGGTCGGCGCGGTGCTGGTGCTGGATGGCAAGGTCGTCGGCGAAGGCTGGAACCGCAACATCACGCTTAACGACCCCAGCGCGCACGCGGAAATCTGCGCATTGCGCGAGGCCGGCCAACGCCTGGCCAACCACCGCCTTCCAGGCGCCACGCTTTTCGTCACCCTGGAACCCTGTGCGATGTGTGCGATGGCGCTGGTGCACGCACGCGTCGCACGCGTCGTCTATGGCGCCAGTGACCCCAAGACTGGCGCGGCCGGCAGCGTGTTCGACACCCTGACTTCCGAACGCCACAACCACCGGGTGGAAGTCCGGGGCGGCTTGCTGGCCGAAGAGTCGGCGGCGCTTTTGCGCGCGTTCTTCCGCGACCGTCGCAACAGCCAGTGATGCCGCCGCGGCTTGGCATCGGTTGATGCGCGCGCAGGCTGG
>JAICHS010000443.1 GCA_025924775.1 Rhodanobacteraceae bacterium | reverse complement strand
CCCGACAGCCACCCCGAGGCGGGCTACTTCTTCCGCTCCGATCATTTCTCGTTCGCCAAGCGTGGCGTGCCGGCGCTGTCGTTCGGGTCCGGCGAGGACCTGGTCGAGGGTGGCAAGGCCGCAGGCGAGGCCCAGGCCCGCGCGTACACCCGCAAGCACTACCACCAGCCATCCGACGAGTTTCAGTCCGGTTGGACCTTCGCGGGCATGGCGCACGACCTGCCGGTGCTCTACGACCTTGGCATGCAGTTGGCCGATTCGCGCGCGTGGCCCAACTGGGCGCAGGATTCGGAGTTTCGCGCGGCGCGCGACCGGACCGCGGCCGAGCGGCGTTGATGTAACGGATGCCGCCGGCCCGCAACAGGCCGGCGGCTACTCGGCCGCCGGCAGCACCGAGAGCACTTCTTCCACCGTGGTCAGGCCACGCCGCACCTGCGTCGCGGCGGAAATCCTGAGGGGCTGCATGCCGTCTTCCAGTGCGCCGGCGGTGAAGTTGTCGAGGTCGAGGTTGGCGGTGATCATGCTGCGCAGGCGCGTGTTGACCGGCATCATTTCGTACACGCCGGTGCGGCCGAGGTAGCCGGTATTGCGGCATTCCAGGCACCCGACGGGCGCACAGACTTCCGTCGGCGGCGGAATCACCCAGCCGCGCGTCAACACGCCCCAGCTGTCCGGATTCTGCCTTGCCTTCACCTTGCAGTGCGGGCACAGCGTGCGCACCAGGCGCTGTGCCACCACGCCCGCCAGCGTGGACTGGATCAGGTAGTGCGGCACGCCAAGGTCCAGCAGGCGCGTGATCGCCGAAGGCGCGTCGTTGGTATGCAGCGTGGACAACACCAGGTGCCCGGTGAGCGAAGCCTGCACTGCCATCTGCGCGGTTTCGAGGTCGCGAATCTCGCCGACCATGATGATGTCCGGGTCTTGGCGCAACAGCGTGCGCACGCCGGCCGCGAAGTCGAAGTCGATCGCGGGCTGCACCTGCGACTGGTTGAACTCCGGCGAGACCATTTCGATCGGGTCTTCGACCGTGCACACGTTGAGTTCCGGCCGCGCGAGGTGCTTCAGCGTCGAATACAGCGTGGTCGTCTTGCCCGAACCGGTCGGGCCCGTCACCAGCACGATGCCGTGCGGGCGTTCGACCATGCCGCGCCAGACCTTTTCTTCTTCCCCGGAAAAGCCGAGCTGCGCAAACTGCTTCACCACGATGTCCGGGTCGAAGATGCGCATCACCACCTTTTCGCCGAACGCCGTCGGCATCGAGGAAATGCGCAGCTCCACCTCGCGCCCGCCCACCGAGCGGGTCTTGATGCGGCCATCCTGCGGGCGGCGTTTTTCGGCGACGTCCAGGCGCGCCAGGATCTTGATGCGCGAGGTCACCGCGGTCATCACCGCAGGCGGCAGCTCGAATACCTTGTGCATGATGCCGTCGATGCGAAAACGGATCTGCGCGGCTTCGCGGCGGGGTTCCAGGTGGATGTCCGAAGCGCGTTGTTCGAACGCGTACTGCAGCAGCCAATCCACGATGTGCACGACGTGG
>JAICHS010000442.1 GCA_025924775.1 Rhodanobacteraceae bacterium | reverse complement strand
GCGCAGTCGCTCGCCGACAGTGATGCGGTGTTCAAGGGCCTGGACGTGGTCGAAGGCGTGCGCGCCTTCTTCGAGAAGCGACCGGCCAAATTCACGGCTGCGCGCAATGCAGTGCGCGGTCTGGCGAAAAACGTGGAGAAGTCATGAGCCTGCCGTTGGATGGAATCAAGGTCGTCAGCCTGACGCATTATCTGCAGGGCCCGTCCTGTGTGCAGTTCCTGGCCGACCTCGGCGCCGACGTGGTCAAGATCGAGCGCCTGGGCGGCTCGTATGAGCGCCACTGGTCGGGCGCGGACGCCTACGTCGGCGACCACGCCAGTGTGTTTTTCCTGCTTGCCGGGCGCAACCAGCGCAGCATCGAGCTCGACTACCGCAGCGCCGAGGGCGCCAACGTGCTGTGGCGCCTGCTGGAGCGCGCCGACGTGCTGGTCGAGAACTTCCGCCCCGGCACGCTCGACAAGCACGGCTTTTCGTATGCCGCGGTCAAGGCGCGCAATCCCGGGATCGTCTATGCGTCACTCAGCGGCTATGGCAGCGATGGCCCCGCGCGCACGCGCCCGGGCCAGGACCTGCTGCTGCAATCCCTGAGCGGCCTGGCCACCCTGAGCGGACGGGCCGGGGACCCGCCGGTGCTGTTCGGGACCGCCATCGTCGACGAGCACGCGGCGGCGCTGGGTGCGCTTGCGATCGTCGCGAGCCTCCTGGGCCGTACGCACGACGGGAAGGGCAAGCGCGTCGACAGCAATTTGTTGTCGGCGGCGCTCGACCTGCAATTGGAGCCGCTCAGCATCCACTTGAACGGATCGCATCTTTACGCGAAGAGCGCCTCGGGCATTTCCTCGCGCTTCCATCAGGCGCCGTACGGCGTGTTCAAGACGTCCGACGGCTGGCTGACGCTGTCGCTGGCCGATGGTCCGACCCTGGCCAAGGCGTTCGACGATTCGGCATTCGCCAAGTGGTCCAAGCCCGACCAGTTCACCCACCGCGAAGACGTCAACCGCCGCGTCGCGGAGCACATGCTGAAAAAGACCACCGCCGAGTGGCAGGCCCAGCTCGAGTCACGCGGCATGTGGTGCGCCAAGGTGCGCGACTACGACGAGGTGCTGGCCGATCCGCAGCTCGCGATCAACCAGTCGATCCTGGAGTTCGACGACGAACACACGGGGCACGTGCGGCTGGTGGCGCATCCGGTGCGCTACGACGGCAAGGTTCCGCCGCTGCGGTTGAAACCGCCCAAGGCCGGCCAGCATACCGACGAAATCCTGCGCGAACTGGGCTATTCGAGCGTAGAGATGGACGCCATGCATGCGGCCGGCGTCGTTGGCGATGCGACGCCGAACGCGCGGTCTGCTTCGGGACCCAAGGCGCCCTGAACGCGCTCGGGCCCGCCACTTTTTTGCAGGAATGAACGGAGACAAAAATGAATGCTGTCGTCCACGCCGCCAACCACGGCCGCAGTTTGCCGCCCTCACGGCGTGATCTTGGGTTTTACATCGACGGTGCGCTGTACACCGCGGGCCATCGCGAGACCATGGATCGGGTGGC
>JAICHS010000441.1 GCA_025924775.1 Rhodanobacteraceae bacterium | reverse complement strand
GCGCCCGCGGGCAGGCGCCACGAACATGCCAAGTGGACATTGCAGCCATCGTCGAGGCGATATTGGACGCTCGCGTAATCTTCCGGCGCGGCGATCGGCGGCACCAGCCTGCTGCCGCTCCGGTACAGCCGTGCATCCATCGCCTCGGCGCGGGTGCAACCGGTGATCCACATCGCCAGGTCGACCAGGTGCACGCCGAGATCCATCACGCAGCCACCGCCCGATTGCGCCACGTCGTAGAACCACGCCTTGTCCGGGCCATAGGCGTTGTGGAATACCAGGTCGATGGCGTACAGCTCGCCCAGTTCACCGGCGCGCACCAGGTCGCGAAGCTCCGCCACGCCCGTCACATGGCGATAGCTGAAATCCACGCCGAGCAGGCGGTCGCGCGAGCGCGCCGCGGCCACCACGTGGTTGGCCTCCGCGGCCGTGCGCGACAATGGCTTCTGGCAGAACACCGCGACATTGCTTTCGAGCGCCGCGATGGCCTGCGTCGCATGCAGGGCGCTGGGCGTCGCGATCACGACGCCGTCCAGCCGCTGCCGCAGCAGTTCCGGCAACGACGTGCACGCCTGCGCGCGCGCTTCGGTCGAAGCCTCCTGCACCAGCGCCGGATCGGCATCGGCCACGGCGATGACATCGGCCACGTCCGCGTCGATCAGCGCCTGCATGCGCGCGCGCCCGATCCAGCCGAGCCCCAGGAAACCGAGCCGCGGCCTGTGCTGTGCGAGCGGGTACGATGACATCTGCACGACGGTCGCCTCATGCACCGCGCTCATGGGGTCACCACCGCTTTCATGAAGCCGTCGGGGCGTTCGCGCATCAAACGGAAGGCCTGGTCGAGCCTGCGCATCGGCAGCACGTGGGTGATCAATGGAAACGGGTCGAGCAGCCCATCGGAAACCGCCTGCATGGCCTTGCGCAGCCCGCGCACCTGCACGTCGGGATCGCGCTCGTGCGCGTTGATGACGTCGAGCCCGCACCAGTTCCAGCGCTGCATGTCCACCGTGCGCAATCCGTCCTGGTGGTAACCGGCGATGATCAGCCGTCCCCCTTCGACGCACAGCGACGTCGCCACGTCCAGCGAACCCTGGTAGCCGGCCGCTTCGATCACCCGCTTGCATCCGCCGCCGGTGATTTCACGAACCCTTCCCGCGGCCTGGCGCACGTCGTGGCTGTCTATCGCGAATTCGGCACCCTGGTCGAGCGCCGCCTCGCGCGCCCACGCACGCTGCGTCAACGCGATGACGCGCGCCCCGGATCGCGCCGCGGCCTGCACCAACAAGGCGCCGATGAAGCCGACGCCGACCACCGCCACCCATTGGCCAGCGGCGAGGTTGCTGCGATGGAGGATGTTCATCACGCATGCCAGCGGTTCGCCGGGTATCGGATCGTCGCCGACACATGCCGGCACGCGCGCGACCATCGAGGCGGCCGCGACATCGTGCGACGCATACGCGTGCTGCGACAGCAGGACCACGCGATCGCCGGGCGCGAAGTCATGCACCGCCTCGCCGACCGCTTCCACCTCGCCCCAGCCCTCATGGCCGGGCG
>JAICHS010000440.1 GCA_025924775.1 Rhodanobacteraceae bacterium | reverse complement strand
CTGGCGCTTGCCGAGATCCCCGGCGTCCAGTTCGAAGCGCAACAGCTTGGTCGAGCCCTCCACCGCCTCGCAGGCCAGCACCTTGGCGACGCGCAGGTCGAGCTTGGCGAATTCGTCGATGGAAATGATGCCGGAACTCGCGGCTCCGGCCTCGGGACTCGGAGAAGCTGAGTGCTGGGCAGCATCAGTCGTGACCGTGGTTCCGCGCTTGTCACCCTCTCCCGCTTGCGGGAGAGGTCCGGGGTGAGGGGCAGACGCAGCAGGTACCGTCGCCTGCAACGATTCCTTCGAGGCTTCGATCATGGCGGTGATGTGCTTGGGGTCGATGCGGGTGGCAAGCGCATGGAACGGTTTGATCGCGTGGCCAAGCAGCGGCATGCGCGCGGCGTCGAAGCGTGCGGGGTGGTCATCCAGGAAATCGAACGCGCGTGCGGCCGTGGCCGGTACCGCGGGCGCCAGCCAGATCGTCAGCAGGCGGAAGTAGTTGAGCGCCAGCGTCAGCACCACGTGCAGTTCCGCACGCTTCGATTCGTCTTTCGCCAACACCCACGGCGCGTGTTCGGCGACGTAGGCGTTGGCCTCGTCGGCGACTTCCATGATGTGGCGCATCGCGGCGGCGTAGTCGCGTGCTTCGTACAACCCGGCGCACGCTTCGAGTTTTTTCGCGGCGCCGTCGTAGCGCGCACGTTCGGCGTCCGGCAACGTGGCCGCCAGCTTTCCGTCGAACAGCTTGTGCACGAAGCCGGCGCAGCGGCTGGCGATGTTGACCCACTTGCCAACGAGGTGCGAGTTGACACGTTCCTCGAAGGCCTTCAGGTCAAGGTCGATGTCGGTCAGTGTCGGCCCCAGCATCGAGGCGAGGTAGTAGCGCAGCCAGTCGGCGTCCAGGTGTTCCAGGTACGTGCGCGCGTTGACGAAAGTGCCACGCGACTTCGACATCTTGGCGCCGTCCACGGTCAGGAAGCCGTGCACGTTCACCGCGGTCGGCATGCGCAGGCCCGCGCCGTGCAGCATCGCCGGCCAGAACAGCGTGTGGAAATAGATGATGTCCTTGCCGATGAAATGCACCAGGTCGGTGGCGTGGCCCGGCTGCGTGAAGCGCGCGAAGTCGGCGGGCGCGAGACCCGGCTTCTTGCCGCTCTCGCACAGTTCCTTGAACGCCGCGAAATAGCCTACCGGCGCGTCCACCCATACGTAGAAGTACTTGCCCGGCTGGTCGGGAATCTCGAACCCGAAGTACGGCGCGTCGCGCGACACGTCCCAGCTGCGCAGGCCGTCGGCAAACCATTCCTTGAGCTTGTTGACGACTTCCGCCTGCAGCCCGCCGGCGGCGCGGCGTTCCTCCAGCCATTCCTCCAGCAGTGTTTCGAAATCCGCCAGCTTCACGAAGAAGTGCAGCGATTCCTTCTCGATCGGTTTCGCGCCGGACACCACCGAGTATGGGTTGATGAGATCCGTCGGGTTGTAGGTTTTGCCGCAGACTTCGCAGGCGTCGCCGTACTGGTCCTTGGCGTGGCAGTTGGGGCATTCGCCCTTGATGAAGCGGTCGGGCAGG
>JAICHS010000439.1 GCA_025924775.1 Rhodanobacteraceae bacterium | reverse complement strand
GGCGCTGGGACTCACCTGGCTCGCGATCCTGTTGTATGTCGATGCCTTCGTGTCGCCCTCGGACACCGGCCTGATCTACATGGTTCTCTCCGCGCGGTTGACCTACGCGATGGGTCGCAACGGCAACGCGCCCAAGGCGCTATCGCGCATCAACGACAAGGGCGTGCCGTGGGTCAGCGTGGTGCTGGCGTTCTTCGTGGGGCTGCTGTTCTTCCTGCCGTTTCCGGGCTGGCAGAAACTCGTGGGCTTCCACACGTCGGCGATGGTGATGTCGTTCGGTTCCGGGCCGTTGACGATGATGGCACTGCGCCGCGAACTGCCTGATCACAAGCGTCCGTTCCGGCTGGGCGGCGGTTGGATCATTCCGTACCTCGCATTCTTGTCGTCCAACCTGATCGTGTTCTGGTCGGGTTGGGACGTGGTGTGGAAGTTGATGGTGGCGGTGGTGCTCGGCCTGGTGCTGCTCGTGATCCATGAAACCGGCTGGGGCAAACACACCCCGAAGCTCGACATGCGTGCGGGCTTCTGGATGTTGCCGTGGCTCGGCGGCGTCACGCTGATCAGTTGGCTCGGACGCTATCCCGGCGTCGACAAGCACGCCGGCAATCTCGGCTACCTCGACATGGTGTCGGGGCTGGTCGTGATCGTGATCTTCTCGGCGGCGATCATGGCGCTGGCGCACGCGCTGCGCCTGCGTGGCGACCGCGTCACGGAGCAGCTGAACGACAGCGCGAGGTAGAGCGCGATCGGAAACGAGCAGCCGACGGGAGTCGGCCCTGCAAAAATGAATTGGTGGAGCGGATGGGGATCGAACCCACGACCTTCGCATTGCGAACGCGACGCTCTCCCAGCTGAGCTACCGCCCCACGATTTGGATTTTCAGGGCGCGCACCGGGATTCCGTTGCCGCCGCGCCGGCGCATTGCACGCCAGCGAGCCGCGTATGGTAGCCGGTATGCGGCCGCGCGCCAAGCGTTTCGAAGCGCGGTTCAGCTCGGCAGCAGCGGCGTCAATTCGGTTTCCAGCACCGTCGCACGCCAACCCTGCAGACCCGGCGGCCAGGCGCGGGTGACCGCGAATTCCTCGATCAGGCGGCGCGGGCACAAGAGGCCGGCGGGCAGGGCGAGTTTCTCGGCGGCGGCTTGCACCACGGTGCGCATGGCGTCGATCGCGCGTTTGGTTTCGCCTTTCGGCGCCGGCGGGATGGGCTGCAAACCCTCCAGTTCTTCCGGGGTGGAGGGCGCCTGAAGCAGCGCCAGCAGCTCCGCGCGTTGCGGACCGCGCATCACGCGCAGCCCCTTCACGCGATCGAACAGCGCCTGTGCGGTCGCCGGGGGTTGCTGCGCCAGCGACAGTGCGTGCGCGTCGTCGAGCACCCACGGACGCGGACGGTCGAGCTTGCGCGCGGCAAGGTCGCGCCACAACAACATGCGCTTCAGCCTCACCTGCGCGTCGGGATGCCAGTCGGCCGCGGCCGAAAACCCGCGTTGCGGTTGCGGATCGGTTTCCGTCTGGTTGCGACGCGCGCGCTGCACCAGCCGCGCGCAATCCTCGGCG
>JAICHS010000438.1 GCA_025924775.1 Rhodanobacteraceae bacterium | reverse complement strand
GGCCAGGGCATCACCACCGTCAATGGCGACATCGACATCACCGGCAACGCCGTGGTGGATGGCGGCATCAAGGTGGTGAAGCCGAAGGACAACGGCATCTTCGGCATCCATTTCGCCAGCGACAACATCCCGACGATCACCGTCGGGGCCGGTGCCACCGTGAATGGCCCGCTCACCTTCGAGCGGCCGGTGAAGCTTTACATCAACGATCAGGCGCACGTCGCGGGAACGATCACCGGCGCGACCGCGGTGAAGTTCAGCGGCACGAACCCGCCGGCGTCCTGACGCGGTTCCCCGTGTATCGATCAGGCGGCGCGTTCCGGAAGCGGGCGCGCCGCCACGTTTCTGCGGGGGTGCCATTCCTCGTCCGGCGGGGTTCGTTCACCGCGTCCCTGGATCAGGCTGCTCTCACGCGTTCCGGGCGTGAGCGCGTAGCCCGCCTGAATATTGCCAAAGCGCGCAACCCTGCACCTGCGCGGCACACCCGCCGCCAATAGGGCAGCGGTCTTGATTCGACGCCCCAGACCGGCCGTCCGACAGCCCGCCCCCCAAAAACGGACAAGACCGGGCCTTGTCGCAAAGGTCCGGTAGCGCGCCCTTCGACCCGCCGGGCACGGTTTGTGCAAGACACCTTGAATGAGGCGAAAAACTTGAACTACGTCACGTTTGTAGTATAAGGGTTGCCCGGCTTCACGCGCGGTCAGCCGGCGGCAGTGACGGAGCGACACTACACAGGAGGGCGCCAGCATGTACCGACTGTTCCAGCAAAGATCGCTGCGCTGGCAACTCTTGTTGATGCTCGTCGAGTTGGCGCTGCTGGTGGGCTGCGTGTACGCCGCCGTGGAGTTGCGCTTCTGGGGAGATTCCGCAACCCAGGCCGAGTTCGGCCGCACCGTGCACTGGGATGCGCTGCTGGTGGCAGGCGTGCAGGTCCTCGCAATGGGGGCGCTGGGCCTTTATCAGGTGCACCTCAGGGCCACCTGGCTGGGGAGGATCAGCCGACAGGGCGTAGCGTTCGTCCTGGGCTGGATCGCGCTTACCGTCCTTTACTACGTGCTGCCCGACGTCTATCTGGGACGCGGGGTGCTGGGCATCGCGCTGGTGCTTGGCTATGTGGTGGTACTGGGGTGGCGGGTGGCGTTCCTGGGTTTCGTGGATGCCGACCTGTTCAAGCGACGCGTCGTGATGCTGGGCGCCGGCAAACGTGCGGCGGAGCTATCCAACAAGATGCGGCGCAAGACCGACCAGCGCGGCTTCAGGATCCTTGGCTATGTGCCGGTCGGTGACGATCGCGTCGCCGTGCCGGAGTCGGCGCTGCTGCATCCCGGCGAAGATTTGTGCCGGTGGGTGCGGCGGATGGGCATTGACGAGATCGTGGTGGGGCCGGACGATCGCCGCGGCACCCTGCCGGTCGACGCGCTGCTGGATTGCAAGCAGCGCGGGGTGGCGGTGACCGAGCTCGCCGCGTTCTTCGAGCGCGAAGCCGGCAACATCATGATGGACCTGACCAATCCGTCCTGGCTGGTGTTCTCGGACGGTTTCAATATTTCGCCGCTG
>JAICHS010000437.1 GCA_025924775.1 Rhodanobacteraceae bacterium | reverse complement strand
TCGACGCAAGCCATCCGGCAACCCGTTGGCCCTACCCGCTTGGCGAAGCCGCGCACTCCGGCGCCACCCTGCGCGGCAGCGCCGGCGAATACATGCATCACCGCCCGCGCCACCTGGTGCTCTGGCATCCGCCCGGCAAGTTCGTCTATGGCGCGGCGCACGCGTGGCGGGCCGCGCTGGACCACGGCGAGGGGCAGCACCACCACTGGCGCCACGCCGCCGACATCGCGCGGATCGCGCGCCTGCTGTCCGGCCACGGCACGGCGCTGGTGTTGTCCGGCGGCGGCGCGCGCGGCTTCGCGCAGATCGGCGTAATCCAGGCCCTGCGCGAAGCCGGTCTGCAGGTGGACAGCGTGGTCGGCACCAGCATCGGCGCGATCATCGGCGCCGGCATCGCCTACGAATGGAACGACGCGAAGATGCGCGAGGCCTACCGGCGCGCGCTGGTGGACGGCAAGCCGTTGCGCGACTGGACCTTGCCGCTGGTGGCGCTGACCCGCGGCGCGCGCACCACCATGCTGCTGCGGGAAGCCTTCGGCGAAATCGACATCGAGGACCTGCCGATCCGCTTCGCCTGCGTCTCGGCCGACCTGACGCTGGGCACCACCGCGGTGCACCGCAGCGGCCTGCTGTGGCGCTGGCTGCGCGCATCCGGCGCGGTGCCGGGCATCCTGCCGCCGTTGCTGCACGACCGGCACGTGTACGTGGACGGCGGTGTCATCAACAACCTGCCGACCGACACCCTGGCCGACGAGATCCACGATCGCGTGATCGCGGTGGACATCAGTGCCGACGATTCGTTGTCGGCCAACGTGGAGGAAACCGCGTCGCCGCCGCTGCTCACCCAGTGGCTGCAGCGCCACCAGCGGCTGCGGCCCAGCGCCTTCGCGATCCTGGTGCGCGCCGGCATGGTCAATTCCGAGGCCGGCAGCGCGCACCGGCGCGACCTCGCCGACCTGTTGCTGCGACCCGACATGCAACGCATCGGCCTGTTCGACTGGCAGGAATTCGAGCGCGCCATCGAGATCGGCTACCGCTATACCCGCGCGGCGTTGCGCGACGCCGCGTCCGCCCCGCAAGCACCCCCCGCTACGATGGACGCGCTTCCGCCACCGTCGACGACACCGATTCCATGAGCCCGCTGCGAGCCTACCGGGGCGTGCTGCCAAAACTTGGCGCACGCGTTTACATCGATCCCGCGGCCACGGTGATCGGCGACGTCGAGCTGGGCGACGACGTGTCGATCTGGCCGGGCGTGGTGTTGCGCGGCGACGTGGAAAGGATCCGCATCGGCGCGCGCAGCAACGTGCAGGATGGCAGCGTGGTGCACGTGACCCATGACGGCCCCTACACGCCGGGCGGACTTCCCTGCAGCATCGGGGCGGACGTCACGGTCGGGCACGCGGCGATGTTGCACGCCTGCACCGTCGCAGACGGCTGCCTGATCGGGATGCACGCGACGGTCCTGGATGGCGCCGTGGTCCAGCACCACGCGTTCGTGGGCGCGGGCGCGCTGGTGGCGCCCGGCAAGGTCGTCGGCCGCGGCGAACTGTGGATCGGCAATCCCGCGCG
>JAICHS010000436.1 GCA_025924775.1 Rhodanobacteraceae bacterium | reverse complement strand
CGCCGCGCCAGGGCCGCAAGATCGATGCCGTCCCAGCACGCCTTGTCAGCGGATGCGGGGTCAGCGTGGGCAGTCGTTGCGGTCATCGCTTGAAGGTCAGATGCGTAGAATCCCTCTCCCTTCGGGAGAGGGTGCCCCGAAGCGGCGGGTGAGGGTCCGCTCATTCATGGCGCCACATCTTCTGCACGAAACTGGCAGCGCAAGTGCTCGTACCCTCATCCGGCGCTGCGCGCCACCTTCTCCCGGAGGGAGAAGGGGAAAACCGGCAGTGAATCAGGTCCGCGAGGCCAACCAAGGCGCACATTGCAATACTCAGTAACCCGCCGCCGATCCGGCCGAACGGTGCGGGTCGCTGGCGCCTTCCAGCAAGCCGGTCTTCGGGTTCACCAGGATGGATTCGAGCACGCCCAGATGGCGCTCCTTGAGCGTGTAGCCCATCGCTTCCAATTGCTGTTTCGACTTGGGCGTCAGCAGGCCCGGCCCGACGTACACCACGTCCGGGTACCACTGCATGTGGATGTGCGGTGCGTTGACGGCCTGCTGCATGTTCATGCCGAAATCGACCACGTTGATGATGCTTTGCATGGTGGTCGAGATGATGGTGGCGCTGCCGGGGCTGCCGGTCAGCATGAACGGCTTGCCGTCCTTCAGCACCACGGTCGGCGTCATCGAGCTCAAGGGGCGCTTGCCGGGTTCGACCTGGTCCGCCTTGCCCTGCACGAGGCCGGCGCCGTTGGACGCACCGGGTTTGGCGGTGAAATCGTCCATCTCATCATTGAGGTAGAAGCCGGTGTCGCCCGCGATCTGCTTGTTGCCGAACAGGAAATTGATGGTGTAGGTGACGGCGACCGCATTGCCGTGGCTGTCCATCACCGAATAGTGCGTGGTGTTGTTGCCTTCGGTGGAAGGCAGGAAACTCTTGATCTCGGACGAGGGCGTCGCCTTGTCCGGTTTGATCGTCGCGCGCAACGACGCGGCGTAGGACGCCGACATCAGTTTCTGCATCGGGATCTTCACGAAATCCGGATCGCCGAGGTACGTGTTGCGGGTCGCGAAGGCGCGGCGCTCGGCTTCCGCGAAGTAGTGCACGAACAGAACCGAGGCGTAGCCCCAGTCGGTGATCGGGTAGGGCTTCAGGATGTTCAGCGCCAGGCACATCGTGGTGCCGCCGGAACTGGGCGGTGGTGCGGAAATGATGGTGTAGCCGTGGTACTCGCACTGCAGCGGCTTCAGCCATTCCGCGTTGTAGGTGGCGAAGTCCTTCATGCTGAGGATGCCGCCGTGGGTCTCGCTGGCTTTCACGACGGCCTTGGCGATCGATCCCTTGTAGAACGCATCGGTGCCACCCCTGGCGATCTTCTCCAGGGTGTTGGCCAGGTTCGTCTGCACCAGCCGGTCGCCGGCCTTCCACGGCTTGCCGCCGTGGCCGAACACCGCGGCGGATTCCGGATATTTGTTGAGAGCTTCGAGATCGTTGTTGATGATCTTGGCGTCGCCTTCTTCCAGCACGAACCCGTCACGGGCCAGCTTGATCGCGGGCTGGATGACCTGCGCGACGCTCATCGTGCCGTACTTCTTGAGCGCGGTAT
>JAICHS010000435.1 GCA_025924775.1 Rhodanobacteraceae bacterium | reverse complement strand
TCTCGCCACGCTGAACGTGGAAGACGTCAACGCGCTGGCGGTCGCCGGCAAGGAGATCCGCGGCTGGATCGTGGATACCGCCCTGCCCGCCGAGCTGGGAAAGGCGGTCCGCGACGCCTACGCGAAACTCTGCAAGGACACCGGTGGCGAGAACATTCCGGTTGCAGTGCGTTCGTCCGCGACCGCCGAGGACCTGCCGGACGCCTCGTTCGCGGGCCAGCAGGAAACCTATCTCAACGTCACCGGCATCGAGGACGTGCTGCGCAAGGTGAAAGAGGTCTTCGCGTCCTTGTACAACGACCGCGCGATCGCCTATCGCGTGCACCAGGGTTACGCCCACGCGGACGTGTTCCTGTCGGCGGGCGTGCAGCTGATGGTGCGTTCGGACATCGGCGCCTCGGGCGTGCTGTTCACGCTGGATACCGAATCGGGCTTCCGTGGCGTGGTGTTCGTCACCGCCAGCTACGGCCTCGGCGAAATGGTCGTGCAGGGCGCGGTGAACCCCGATGAGTTCTACGTGTTCAAGCCGACTTTGCGCGCCGGCAAGCAGGCCGTGCTGCGCCGCAACCTTGGCGCCAAGCAGCAGCGCATGGTGTATTCCAGTCAGCCCGGCGAGCGCGTGCGCATCGAGGCCACGCCCGACGACCTGCGCCGCCGGTTCTGCATCAGCGATGTCGACGTGGAATCGCTGGCCAGGCAGGCACTGATCATCGAGGAACACTACCAGCGCCCGATGGACATCGAGTGGGCGAAGGACGGTGCCACCGGCAAGCTGTACATCGTGCAGGCGCGCCCGGAAACGGTGAAGTCGCGCACCAAGGCCACCCAGCTGGAACGCTTCCAGTTGCGCCAAAAGGGCAAGGTGCTGGCTGAAGGTCGTTCGATCGGCCAGAAGATCGGCGCCGGCACCGCGCGCGTCATCAAGTCGCTGGACAAGATGAGTGAGTTCAAGGAAGGCGACGTCCTGGTCGCCGACATGACCGATCCCGACTGGGAACCGATCATGAAGAAGGCCGCCGCCATCGTCACCAACCGTGGCGGCCGTACCTGCCACGCCGCCATCATCGCGCGCGAGCTGGGCGTACCGGCCGTGGTCGGGTCCGGCGACGGCATGGACAGGATTCCCGACGGCCGGGCCGTGACCGTCTCCTGCGCCGAGGGCGACACCGGCTTCATCTACGACGGCAAGCTCGAGTTCGAGCGCATCACCGCGGACCTTGGCGACATGCCGCCGGCGCCGCTCAAGATCATGATGAACGTCGCCAACCCCGAGCGCGCGTTCGACTTTGGCATGCTGCCCAACCAGGGCATCGGCCTCGCGCGCCTGGAAATGATCATCGCCAGCCACATCGGCGTGCACCCGAAGGCCCTGCTGCAATACGACCAGCAGGATGCGGAAACCAAGGCGAAGATCGACGAGCGCATCGCGGGCTACGCCGGTCCAGTGGATTTCTACATCGACCGCCTGGCCGAAGGCATCGCCACGATCGCGGCCTCGGTGTACCCGAAGACCGTGATCGTGCGCATGAGCGACTTCAAGTCCAACGAATACGCCAACCTGCTGGGCGGCGGCAAGTTCGAGCCGCACGAGGAAAACCCGA
>JAICHS010000434.1 GCA_025924775.1 Rhodanobacteraceae bacterium | reverse complement strand
TGCGGCGAGGTTGCCGTTCGTCCTGCCGCCACAGCGCCGCCAATGCGAGGGCGCAACCCAGGTACACCGGCAGGTTGGCAGCCGTCACGACCTGGCTGAGGAAGGTGAACGCGGCGACCAGCGATTTGCTGTAGCTCATCCAGACCATTGCGGTGGACAGCACGGCGGTCAGCACGATCGCGATCGCCGGCGCACCGAACCGGTTGTTGCGCGCCAGCACCGCGGGCAGCGTGCCGCGGTACGCCATGGTCCGCAGCAGCTCACCCGACAACAGCGTCCAGCCGTTGATCGCGCCGACACCGCTGATCACGACGAACAGCGCCAGCCAGCGCCCAGTGCCGGCCGTGGCAAAGCGGTCCATCAGCAGCGCGAACGGGGCACTCGAATGCGCCAGGGATTCCGATCCGAGCAGCAACAGTGGTACCGAGCAGACGATGACGTAGATGATCGAGACCAGTACCGTTCCGGCCATCGTGGCGCGTGGGAGCGTACGCGCAGGATCGGCCACCCGCGCGGCGGGGATACAGGCCGATTCGATCCCGAGCATCGCGAACATCGCCAAAGTGGATGCAGTCACCACGCTCGACGTCGTGATCGGTACGCTCGGCAGGTGTGCCGTGTAGTTGGCCGGTGCGGTGAACAGCAGCCATGCGCCGATGCCCGCGATCGCCAGCATCGGCAGCAGTTTGAGCATGGTGGTCACGATTTGCACGTTGCCACCCGCACGCACGCCGCACAGGTTGATCGCGACGATCGCCCACATCAGTCCGGTCGCCAGCAGTGGCGGATGGATCACAGCGGCCACCGGCGATACCGCATCCAGATACCCGACGACGCCGGTGGCCAGCGCCGCGATCGTCAGCCACAACGACACCCAGTACGCCCACAGCGCCACGTAGGCCGGCAGTTCCCCGAGCGTGGCACGGATGTAGCCGTAGGGGCCTTCGGCCTCGGGCAACGCACGCGCGAGATGCGAGAACACGCGCGCCAGCAGCAGGCAACCTACCAGCACGATGGCCCACCCGACCAGCGCATTGAATCCGAACGGTGCCAACGACGCCGGCAGGACGAAGATGCCCATGCCGATCACATTGCCGACCACCAGCGACGTGCAGGTCCAGAAGCCGATGGCGCGCCGCGCGCGCATGCCCGGCCCGGCTCAGACCGGCGTCGGGCGCAAGGGCCGGCCGGCCCCGCGCGATCGCCTAGGCGACCGCACGTTCGGCGTCCGCGTAGGCCTTGCGCAGCAGGTTTTGGAAATGCCAGACGCCGCTTTCGCGCGCGGGGCACAGTCGCCCCGGAATGTAATAGCCGGAAGCCAAGCGCTGTTGCACGGCCTCGCAGATGGCGATGTCTTCCTTCTGCACTTCGTCGCTGAAGGACTGGTCACCTTCGATGCGTGCCTGGGTCTTGTCGTCCTGGGCGTAAAAGTAGTCGAACACGACGCGGCAGCGGCCGGGGCCGAGCGGCAGCACCCGGTTGGTCTGCAGGCGCCCGGGGGTGATGTTGAGCATCACGTTGGGATAGATGAAGTAGTACAGCACCTCGCCCTCGCCATAAAAATCGCCGCCGTTGCGCAACGGCGACGTCTGCAGCGAACACC
>JAICHS010000433.1 GCA_025924775.1 Rhodanobacteraceae bacterium | reverse complement strand
GCGGACGCACGCGGACGCGCGTCAGCGTCCGCGCGGGGCGTTTCCGCGTCCACGCTCACCGGCGGCCCCCGGGGATCACCTGCGGGCGCTCAGCGGCGCGGTCCCAGCAGGCGGCCCAGCAACCAGCCGGCCGCCAACGCGATCGCCACCGACTGCACCGGTTTTTCGCGCACGAAGTCGCGCACGTTGCCCAGCGCATCGTCCGCACGATCGCGTGCGCGGGAAGCCAGTTCCTCGCCGCGGTCGCGCCACTCGCCCGCCTTGTCGGTGGCGTGGTGCGCGCCGCGCGCGGTGGCATCGGCGGCATGGTGCAGGCCCGATTCCACGCGGTCGGCGGCGGAGTCGAACTTCTCCTTGGCACCGCTGACCGCGCTGGAGGTGCCTTCCTTGAAACGGCTGCTGGTGCGTTCGATGCGCTCGTGCGCATTGCCGTTGCGGCCTTCGTCCTGGGTGATGTCGTTTGCCATGGTGTTACTCCTGCTGGCGCCGTACTTGCTTGACGGCGGGATTCAGACTGTAAGTACCGACGATCTCGGCCTCACTCAATACATGACCGCGCAAGGCATTCTGCAGTTCCGGCCAACCGAACATTTGCGCCACGTCAAGTCGCGCCGTGTCCAGCGCGTACACGCGGAAACGGTAGCGGTGCAGCACGCTGTCGTTCCACGGCGGGCAAGGGCCGTCGTAACCCAGCCAGTCGCCCGCCATGGCCGGATCGGATGCGAACCAGCCCGTGTAGTCGTTGCGGCCCTGGCGCGACCCGGCGGGGCCGTGCGGGTCGCGCTTGCCGTGCGGCGTGACGCCATCGCTGCAACTGCCGGCCGCGATCGCGGTGCAAGTGCGCGGAATGTCGATCATCAACCAGTGCGCAAAATCCACCCGCGGCAGGTCGGCGGGTACGCTGCGCCCGGCCTGGTTCACGTCGTCGCCGCGGCTGGGCACGTCCCGATCGATGCAGACCAGCGCGAACGACTGGGTCGCCGGCGGCGCGCCGCGCCACGCGAGCTGCGGGTTGCGGTTGGCCGACAGCACGCACGGCTCGCCCGCGTCGCCGGGCTTGCCGAACGCGAACTCGGCGGGGATGGGGGTGTTGTCCGCGAAGCTGTCGCTGTGGATTTGCACAATGATCGTTCCTGCGTGTATGTGGGAGCAACCCATGGTCGCGGCTTGCACGTGCTCGCGCGCATCGCGCGCCTGCGTTCATTTTGTGGGGGTATGGGTAATCCTGTAGATCACGCCGTTGCGGTCGTCGGAAACCAGCAGGCTGCCATCGCGCAGCGGCTGCACGTCCGCGGGCCGGCCCAGGGTTTTCTGGCCATCCAGAAACCCGGTGAGGAACGGCTGCGCGCCGGCGGCCTTGCCGTCCGCGCCCACGTGCACCACCACGACACGGTAACCCGCCTTGCGTGAACGATTCCACGAGCCGTGCTCGGCGATGAAAATCGCGCCATCGTAGGATTTCGGAAACATCCGCCCGACGTAAAAGCGCATGCCCAGCGGCGCCACGTGCGCGCCAAGGCGCAACGCCGGCTGCGCGAATTCGCTGCAGGCGTGGCCACGGCCGAACTGCGGGTCCGGCACGTTGCCCGCGTGGCAGTACGGATAGCCGAAGTTTTCG
>JAICHS010000432.1 GCA_025924775.1 Rhodanobacteraceae bacterium | reverse complement strand
GCGACCGGCTGGAACGGGTCGATAGTACGCGTTCGCTCTTGGCCTGACCCATGCGGTGGCGGTCAACACAACGACGTGGTCAGCAATTTCGGCAAGGTGGTCAGCGATTCCTGGAACGCTGGTCTACGGATACAGGTAGTCGTCGGGCTGAAGGGCGCCGCCACTACCGGCTGAAAGTTCAGTCCCCGACTATTCCCCGGACGATCCGAGCACACGTTTCACCCTTTGGCGGAGCAGAGCAGCTTCGGTCATGGCGTGCTCGTTGGCCATTTGGGTGAAGGCCGTTTCATCGCCGCCAAGACATGATCGAGGGCAGCATTAGCCCGTCGTGTCGATTCGCCAACCAGTTCGTCCAGTTTGTCGAGCGTCGAGTCTTCGGGACCAATCGCCTTGCGGCGCAGGCGCGGCAAGGCGATTGTGGGCCGGCGCACGATCGGCGCGCCGGTCGGCGCGGGCTAGATCAACCCCCGCGCCGCCATCGAAGTCGGCTCACCGACGCCGACCACCAAATGATCGAGCACTCGCACGCCGACAAGCTGCAGTGCGTCGCGAAGCTGGTGGGTGATGTTACGATCGGCAGCCGAGGGTTCGGCCACGCCGCTGGGGTGGTTGTGGGCGAGGATCACCGCCGCCGCATTGTGTTCCAGCGCCGCGCGCACGACTTCGCGCGGGTGCACGCTCGCACCGTCCAAGGTGCCGCGAAACATTTCCTCGAATGCCAGTACACGGTGCCGGTTATCGAGGAACAGGCAAGCGAACACCTCATACGGTAGGTGGGCCAGCCGCGCTTTCAGATAGGCCGCGCTATCGCGCGGGCTGGTCAACGCCTCACGGCCTGCCAGTTCTTCGCCCATCACGCGCCGCGCAAGTTCCAGCGCCGCACGCACACGCGCCTGCCGTCCGAGCGTTAACGCTCCATCGTGGCGAATCATGTATCCGGCCAAGCCTCCCGCCGCGCAAACATCAGCGCGGATTCGCTCGGGATCGCAGCCGAACAGCACGGCCAGCAGTTCAGTATTCGAAAGTGCACTTGCACCGCGCGACAACAAGCGATCGCGCGGCAGGTCGGATGTGGCAATGTCTCGCACGCAATGGGTGCTGCGAAAGATCGTCGATTGCATGGTTGCTCCTATCGTGTCTGGCCGGAAGCGAAGCGACCCGGCGGGTCGCGTCAGCTTTCGGACGGGCACCGGCCCTGCCGGAGCCGCCGCAGTGTCAAGGGCAGCGCCCGCAGGGCGCAGCGAGCGGCTGGCGCGGCCCGCAGCGCAGCGAGGACACGGGCCGCGAGCGTCCCTTGACACGGGAAGCGGCGGCGTAGGCAACAGGGGGAGCCGCCGGCCTCGCCGGCGGGGGAAAAGCCGCGCAGCGGCGTTCCCGTGTGGACGCGCACACGCGCGCCGTAGGATTCGCAGCCGCGCGCAGCACGGCGAGAATTCACTATCGGCGCAGGCGCGGACTGGAAGCCCAAGGGGCGCACCGGGTCGCCCTGTCCACACCAACAAGCAACACCGCCCAAATGCTGTGCGCGTCAACCTTGAGTCAGGCGTTGTCGGTGAAGGCCCCCCATGCCACCGGCAAGGCTCGCGGAGTGCCCTGCTCCCGTGGCTCAACACTGACCGG
>JAICHS010000431.1 GCA_025924775.1 Rhodanobacteraceae bacterium | reverse complement strand
TGGCGGTCACCCGGATTTGATCGACGTGACTGATCGCGGCGCCATCGCCGGCGTCCAGCGTCACGCCGTCCACGTCCACGCGTCCGCGCGCGGGCACCAGATAGCCGCAGCGATCCGCGCCCGCAAATGCGTATTCGATGGTCTCGCCCACTTTCAGGCTGGCGCCCAACACACGCGCCTGCGCCCGGATCGGCAGCGCATCGGAATCGCCGTCGATGCCACTGGCGAGCGTGACGAACCGGCCCGACCGGCCGTCACGCGGGAATGGCTTGGTGCCCCAGTGCGGCGCGCCGCCCTGCCGGTCGGGGATGATCCAGATCTGGAAGATCCGCGTGATGCCGGGTTCATGGTTGTATTCGGCGTGGCGCAGGCCGGTGCCGGCGCTCATCACCTGCACGTCACCCGCGACGGTTCGCCCCTGGTTGCCCAGGGTGTCCTGGTGGCTGATGGCGCCTTCGCGCACGTAGGTGATGATCTCCATCTCGGCGTGGGGATGTGGCGGAAAGCCCGCGCCCGGCTGGATGGTGTCGTCGTTCCAGACCCGCAGCGCGCCCCAGTGCATGCGCTGCGGATCGTGATAGTCGGCGAACGAAAAATGGTGTCGGGTATCCAGCCAGCCGTGGTTGGCACCACCGAGGTTTGCAAAGGGACGTCGTTCGATCATCGGATTCTCCGGAATCAACGTGCGCTGCGGGTTGGATGGGCCCGCCCCAATTGCCCCGCGCAAGGCCCTCAGCTGAGCCGGCGCGGGTCGAGCACCTGGCCCCGCTGCGTGCCCTCGACCGCGGCGACGTAAGCCTTGGCCACGTCCGCCGCAGGTTGGCCAAGCGTGCGATCCATACCGAACTTGATGAGTGTCTCGGTAACCCACGGTGGACTGACGACGTTGATGCGCAGTCGCCGCGGCAGTTCCAGCGCGGCCGCGCGCGTGAAGCCTTCCAGCCCTGCGTTCACCAGCGAGACGCCCGCGCTGCCGACCATCGGCTCGCGGGCAAGGATGCCCGCCGTCAACGTGATCGAACCACCATCCCGCAGATGATCCTTCGCGATCCGCGCCAAGGTGACCTGCCCCATCAGCTTGCTGCGCAGGCCCAGCGCGTAATCGGCGTCGACCAGCTCCGCGAAGGGCTTGAAGGCCGCGTCGCCGGCACAACAGACCACCGCATCGACGTCGTGCACCGCATCGAACAGGCCGCGGATCGAGGCCGCGTCCTCGAGGTCGACCTTGACTTCGCCATGCCGGCTGGCAGCGACGACTGCGTGCCGCTTTGCAATCAGCGCCTTGGCGACTTCCGTGCCGATGGTGCCCGTGGCACCAATGACGATCACTTTCATGGCCAGCCTCGTTCGCCTGTCTGCACCACGGAACTATACGCTTCAACCATGGACGGCTACACGCGATCCGCCACCCGCACCACGCGACGGCTTACCGCACGGCCGGATGCGTTTGACTTGACCCGCTGCCGCAGCATCTATCTGTGACTCAAGCCCTGTCCTCGTACGCGCGTTCGACGCGCGTGATGAAGGCGTGGAACTCGGCCATGTAGTTGCGCAGAAACTCCGCCGTCGTATCGGCCGTGACTTGGCCATCGTCGGTGATCAGGCCCGGCGTGGACTGGATGTAGGCTTCGACCGTATTCATGAG
>JAICHS010000430.1 GCA_025924775.1 Rhodanobacteraceae bacterium | reverse complement strand
GAAAGCCGACGATGCGGACCGGATCATCGTCATTGCCCGCGCTGTTGCCAAGCGTCTGGCGACGGGCGGCATGTTTGGGCCGATGAGCGGCGGGGTCGGGTCCAACGGGGCGAGAGAGCTTCGTCTTTCCTTCTCCCTCGGAAGGTGCTCGACAAGGTGCCGTCATTCCGGGGCGATCCGCACGGTCGAACCCGGCTGCGTTTGCAGGATCGCAAACGCGAACGTCGCAGGCGGCGCGCAGCGCGAGCGCCAAGGATGGCGCGAGTCAATCGGTTTCGGGCCATCGGTTTCGGGTACCTTCAACCGATTCCGGGTTCCGACGCATGAAGCCGCGTCGGCCCCGGAATGACGACTGGATGATGTGTGCGACCGGACCGGGAATGGCAGCATCTGCGCAGCCAGCCGCGAATGGCCCTGCGTGATGGAGGGGTTCAGGAGTTCGCGTTCGCGAGTTCTCGCATGACGTCATCAAGCGCCTCTTTCCAGTCCGGCAGCGTGATGTCGAACGTTTCGCGCAGCTTCGCGGTACCCAGCACCGACCACGCCGGGCGCACGGCTCTGGTGGGATATTCATCGGTTCGGATGGCCTGCACGGTCGGCGTCTGCTCGATCAGGCCGACGGTTTGCGCGCGTTCGAAAATCGCCCGGGCAAAACCGCACCAACTGGTCTGCCCCGAGGCGACGAGGTGATAGATGCCATCGCGCGCCGGTGTTTCATCAAGCCACCATTGCGCCACGACTTGCGCGGTGACATCGGCGATCAACCGCGCGGGGGTGGGCGCGCCGATCTGGTCGTCCACCACGCGCAACGCGTCGCGCTCCGCTCCGACCCGCAGCATGGTGCGCAGGAAGTTGTGACCCCGCGCGGCATAGACCCACGCGGTGCGGAAAATCAGGTGGCGCGCACCGCTTTCGCGCAGCGCAGTTTCGCCGGCCAGCTTGGATCTGCCGTAGGCACTCACCGGATGCGTGGCATCGTCCTCGCGGTACGCGCGCGCGGCGCTGCCGTCGAAGATGTAATCGGTGGAGTAATGCACGACGCGCGCAGCGTGTTGCCTGGCCCACGCACTGAGCACGTCCGGCGCCTCGCCATTGATGCGCTGCGCGAGTTCGGCTTCATCCTCGGCGCGATCGACCGCGGTGTAGGCGGCGGCATTGATGATCAAGTTCGGGGCGATGCGATCCAGTGTTTTCTTCAGAGCACCGAAATCCGCGAGGTCGAGGGTTCCGCAGGGCGTGCCGTCTTCGAGAACACCGGTGCGTGTTGCAGGAATGATTTCACCGGATAGCGCGCGCAGCAGTTCGTGCCCCACCTGGCCGTTCGCGCCGGTGACGAGGATGCGCACCGCGTTAGCCCGCGTAAACCGGCAACTTGTCCGCCGCGACATCCGCGAGAAGCGGCGCCTTTTCGTCCTTGGCCGAGAGCAATGGTTCGGCCACCGGCCAGTCGATGCCGATGGCAGCGTCGTTCCAGCGCACGCCGGCATCGGCGGCGACGTCGTACAACGCGGTGCACTGATACATAAACGTGGCCGCCTCGCTGACCACGCAGAAACCGTGCGCGAATCCTTCCGGAATCCACAGCTGGCGATGGTTGTCAGCGGTCAGCATCGCCGCTTCCCATTGGCCGAAAGTCGGCGAACCACG
>JAICHS010000429.1 GCA_025924775.1 Rhodanobacteraceae bacterium | reverse complement strand
TGCCCGGCCAACCGTAACCGCCCAGCGCCAGCGTGTCGGTGGGCGCCGCGGCGGCGCGCTGGAAGTGGTACGGCCCCGAGCCGTGCTGGCGCTGTTGCGTGCGGAACGTTTGCAGCACCAATCGCATTGCCGCGCGCCAGTCGTCATCGAACGGCGCACGGTCGCCGGTCGCTTGCCAGTACCCATGTGCGATGCGAATCGTCCAGCACAGCGAATCGATTTCCCATTTGCGCTCGGCGACACCGGGCTTCATGTCGGTGTCGTCGTGCTGCGCCCACGGCAAGTTCGTCTTCGCATGCGGATCGGCCATGAAGGCGTTGGCGTAAGGATCGATCGCGATGCAGCGCGCGTGCCGATGGATCAGGCCGCGATACAACCGTCGCAATGCATCATCGTGCGCCGCGAGCGGCAGGTACGGCCACACCTGCGCAGAGGAATCGCGCAGCCACATCGCGTCGATGTCGCCGGTGACGATGAAGGTGTCCGGCTTGCCGTCGAGCGTGCCTGTGTGGACAGTGGTGTCGAGCGTGTTGGGATAGCAGTTCTCGAACAGCCACGCGAGTTTCGGATCGCCGATCTTCGCTTTTATCCGTGCGAGTTCGCGTTCCACCGCCGGGCTGGTGAACTTGCGTTGCGATGGTGGCGGGCGCTTGCTCGGAAAACGCGTCGACCTCGAGGCCACGCTCGCCGCGATGCCGGGCACGGGCGTACCGAGCGTGCCATACGCTGCGGCGGTTCCGATCAGTTTCAGGAAATCGCGGCGATCGTTCATGGCTTCGGGAGCTCAGCGCGGCAACACGTCGCGACCATTGATCGTAAACGAAGCGCTGGCGCCCGGCGCATCACCAGGCTGTCCACCGCCGATGAAAACACGATACCGCCCCGCGACCACGGCTCGTTGGCCTGCTGCGTCGACCGTGCTCAACGCCCGCGGCGACAACTCGAATTCGACGCGGCGGCTTTCGCCCGGTTTCAGATGCACGCGTTCGAATCCGACCAAGGCGTGTCGCGGTGCCAACGGCACATCCGGCGCATCCAGATAAACCTCGGCCACTTCGCCACCCGCGCGCGTCCCCGTGTTGCGTACCGTCGCACTGACCTTCAACGTCGCACCTGCCCGAAGTTGCGTCGTCGACAGCGCGGGACCGGCGTAGGCAAACGTCGTGTAGCTCAAGCCGTACCCGAAGGGATACAGCGGCGTGCCCGTGAAGTAGCGGTAGGTACGTCCCTGCATGTCGTAACTGACGTACGGCGGCAGGTCTCGCGTCGCGCGATAGAACGTCACCGGCAGGCGGCCGGCGGGGTTGTAATCGCCCGCGAGAACCTGCGCGATCGCGGCGCCGCCGGATTCGCCGGGATACCACGCGTCCAGGATCGCGTCGGCGTGCTGTTGCGCCCAGTCGATCGCCACCGCGCTGCCCGACATCAGCACCACGACCAGCGGTTTGCCTGTCGCGGCCACGCGTTCGAGCAGCGCGCGTTGCGCCGCCGGCAGCGCGATGTCGGTGCGGTCGCCGTGATCGAAGCCCGGTACATCCAGCGGCGATTCCTCGCCTTCCACATCGGGTGACAATCCGACGAAGGCCAGCACCACATCCGCGCGCCTGGCAGCCACTTCGGCCTCGGCAAGTTGTGCCGCCGGGGGCGCCAGCCATTGCAGGCGGAT
>JAICHS010000428.1 GCA_025924775.1 Rhodanobacteraceae bacterium | reverse complement strand
TGGGCGGTTGCATGGCTGGCGGCTTTCGCGCTGCCGGCGCTGGCGCAGACGTGGCGGGTCGACCCCGCACACAGCACCCTGACCTTCACCAACACTTACCAGACCGTCGAATACACCGGAAGCTTCCGACGCTTCACGGCGGCGATCGACTACGACCCGGGCGACCTCGCACACGCCAAGTTCGACGTGACGGTGGATGTCGCGAGCCTGGACACGCAAAACAGCGAGCGCGACCACGCGGCGCTGGGCGCGGATTTCTTCGCTACCGCGAAGTTTCCCAAGGCGCACTTCGTCACCACCGCGTTCCGCAAGACGGCGGATGGGACCGTGCTCGCGGACGGGACCCTTACGCTGCACGGCATCACCAAACCGGTGACCTTGACGGTGCGGTTCGCGCCGCACGGCAGCACCGCGACGCTGGATGTGACCGCGCAATTGAAGCGCCTCGATTTCAACATCGGCACCGGCCAGTGGGCCGATCCGTCGATGATCGGCGATGGCGTGACCGTCCACGGACACCTGTTGCTGCGTGCCCCGTAGGCGCGTGCCTGCACGCGGCGGTTCCTCGTGATCGCGCGGGCTCTACGCTTCCGGGGCGAGAAACGTTTGCAGCGCCGCTGCGTCGAACGGCCACCCCAGTTCACGCCCGGAACCGGCGTCGCGCAGGACCGGCACACGCTCGCCGTAGCGCGCTTCGAGTTCGGCGTCATCGTCGATCCACACGCTTTCGAAATCCGGCATGTGGGTGCGTGCCAGCAGCGCGACGGCCTCGTCGCACAGCTTGCAGTCGTCGCGCTGGTAAAGGATGAGGTGCATTACGCCAGCTCCAAGGCCCCGGTGAGGTCACCGGGCGCGAAACCATGGTGCTGGCGCATCGCGTTGTCGCGCAGCACGATGCCGGGCAGCGGGTCGAGTCCGAAGCGGCGGTTGAGGAAACGCTGGATGGAACCCGTGTCGTAGACCGTATGGTCGACGTGGCCCTTCTTCGCGTGCGGCGACACGATCCACGCGGGGATGCGCGTGCCCGGCCCCCAGCGGTCGGCCCTGGGCGGCGCGACGTGGTCCCACCAACCACCATTTTCATCGACGGTGATGATCACCATCGTGGTCTCCCAACCGGGGCTGCGCTGCAGCGCGTCGAGGATGTGCGCGACGTGCGCGTCGGCGGCGGTCAGGTCCGATTCTCCGGCGTGCATGTTGAGGTTGCCCTGCGGCTTGTAGAACACCACCTGCGGCAGGCGGCCGGCCTCGATGTCGGCGATGAAGCGATTGGTCGCCGCGGTGTTGCCCGTGCCGCCGTCGCGCAGATGCCGCGCGCGGGCCGCGGTGCCGGGACCGAACTGCCTGAAGTAGTTGAGGGGCTGGTGGTGCACCTGGAAATTCGGGCTGATCGGAAACTCGCGGCTGATGCCGCTGTTGCCCTTGCCGTCCAGTGCCATCTGCCACGCGCCGGCGTACCACGCCCAGTCGATGCCCTTGGCCGACAGCGTGTCGCCGATGGTCGGGTAGTCCTGCGGCGGCAGGATGTTCGGGTGCGACAGGTTGGCCAGCGCCGGGTCGTCCGGGTCGACGTTGGCGCTGGGGGCATAGGGCGGTCCGAAGGTGTTGACCGCATAAAAGTCCGGCGTCAACGAGGCGTGCGAGGCGAACGTAGGTGGCCCGCCCATGGC
>JAICHS010000427.1 GCA_025924775.1 Rhodanobacteraceae bacterium | reverse complement strand
TGCGCTGCTCGTCGCAGCCGCGTGCGTACGGCGCTGCCGTCATCTGGCGTGGTGGCGAACAGGTGCACCTCAACGTCGTCGCGGCGGCCCAGGTGCTCGAAGAATTCGACGGTCAACAGTGCGGTGGCGTGGGCGTGGAACCCGGCCGAGACAAAACCGGCCTTGAGCGGCGCACCTGTGCGGCGCATCGCCGGCGCGAACACGACGTGCTGCCGCAACGGATGTATGTCGCGTTCCACTTTCGCCGCGCGTGCGCGCGCGCAAGCCAGTTGCTCGGCTGGCGTGGCGTCTTCGGCCAGGAACGCGAACGGATCGACTTCGCCCGAACCATCCAGTGCACGCGTGCGTACGCGCTGGCTGAGCGGTTCCGTCGCGTCCCAGTCGCATTCGCGCCGCAGCACGAACAGCAGCTGGGCCTCGGCGAGCGTGAGACGGGGGTCCAGCTGCAGCGCGCGGCGATACAGGCGGATCGCTTCGTCGTAGTGTTGTTGCTCGTCGGCCATCAGGCCGGCGTGGTACGGAAACTGCGCGGCCGTCGGCGCCAGGTGCGCGGCCCGCTCATAGGCGACCTGGGCCTCGGCGTAACGCTGCTGGCGGTTCAGCACGTGGCCCAGCAGCAACCATGCCTGTGGGTGTGGCTGCGTGGGCAGCACCGCGCGCAGGCGCGCCTCGGCGTCGCCGGTCAACCCCAGCGACAGCTCGGTGGCGGCCAGGTTGACGACCGCGCCGAAATGAGCGGGTGCGATCGCGAGTGCGGCGAGGTATTCCCCGCGCGCGCGCTCGTCGTCCCCGTCGGCGCGCAGGGCGTTGGCCAGGTTGTTGCGCAGCGCGGCGTCGTCGGGACGATCGCGCACGACCTGTTGCAGCAGCGCCACTGCGCCGGCGGCATCGCCGTCCGTCTGCAACGCGCTTGCGAGGTTGCTGCGCGCCTCGATGCTCGCGGGTGCGAGCCGGACGGCTTCCTCCAGCGCGCCGCGGGCGTCGACGGTGCGTCCCAGCAGCAACAGCGCGACACCGTGCAGTCGCGCGATTTCACTGTCCTCGGGAAATGCGTCGCGCAGTTGCCGGGCCTGCGCCTCGGCGCCGCCGATGTCATCGCGCTCCAGCCGTTCCACGATCCGCGCGATCAGCGCGGACGCCGTCTTGCCGCTCATGCCTGTTCCGCAAGCTGGAGGAGCGCCTCGGCGTGGGCCTCGCGCGCCAGTGCGTCCACCAGATCATCGAGGTCGCCATCCAGGATCTGCGGCAGCTGGTGCAGGGTCAGGTTGATGCGGTGGTCGGTGACGCGACCCTGCGGAAAGTTGTAGGTGCGGATGCGCTGGCTGCGGTCGCCGGAGCCGACCTGCAGCTTGCGGTTGGCGGCCTGCGTCGCGGCCTGTTCCGAGCGTTGCGCATCCAGCAGGCGTGCTTTCAGCAGCGACATCGCGCGCGCCCGGTTCTTGTGCTGGCTGCGTTCGTCCTGGCACTCGACGACGATGCCGGTGGGCAAGTGGGTGATGCGGATCGCGGAGTCGGTCTTGTTGACGTGCTGGCCGCCCGCGCCCGAGGCGCGATAGGTGTCGATGCGCAGGTCCGCGTCGCGCAGCTCGACATCGGTGATGTCCGCCTGTTCGGGCAGGATCGCGACGGTCGCGGCCGAGGTGTGGATGCGGCCCTGGGCTTCGGTGACCGGCACGCGCTGCA
>JAICHS010000426.1 GCA_025924775.1 Rhodanobacteraceae bacterium | reverse complement strand
TGCGGCGGCTCGGGCAGCGCCGCGATCCGGCGCGCCACGCCGATGCCGTCGAGGCCGGGCATCGCGATATCCAGCAGCAGCAACTCGGGCCGGTGCTGCGCGCAAGCGGCCAGCGCCGCCTCGCCATCGCCGACGCTGGCCACGACTTCGGCGCCTTCGCAATCGCGCAGCAAGGCGGCCAGCCGCGCGCGCGCCAGCGGCTCGTCGTCGGCGATCAGGATGCGCATGGCAACCTCACCCGCACGCGGAACTCGCCATCGTGGTTGCGGGTTTCCAGCGCGCCGTGTTCACCGAAGTGGTAGGCGATGCGGCGACGCACGTTGTCCAGTCCGTGGCCGCTGCGTGCCGGCGCCGAAGTATCGGGCAACGGATTGGCGACTTCGATTTCGACGCTGCCGCCCGCGCGACGGCCGGCGATGCGCAAGGTGCCACCGTCGCGGCGCGGCTGGATGCCGTGGTAAACGGCGTTCTCGACCAGCGGCTGCAACAACAGCGCGGGGATTTCCATGTCGGCGGGAAGATCGACCAGGTCGCGTTCCACTTTCAGGCGATCGCCAAGGCGCAGTTGCTCGATCGCGAGGTAACGGTCGATCAGGCCGAGCTCGGCGCCCAGCGTGCTGGGCTTGTCACCTGCGCCCAACGAGGCGCGGAACAATTCGGAAAGGTCTTCGACCGTGCGCTCGGCCGCGTCCGGATCGACCCGTACCAGCGCCGCGACCGTGTTCATGCTGTTGTACAAGAAGTGCGGGCGGATGCGCGCCTGCAAGGCCTCGAATTGTGCGCGCGCCACCGCCGCCAATCGCGCGCGCCATTCCGCCAGCACATAGAAGTAGCGCAGCAACGCCGCACCCAGCAATGCGGCCAGAATCGCGTTGCCGGCCACGAATCGTGGCGCCGACGCGGGCGTCAGCCCCGTGCCCAGCGCGTGGTCCAGCCACGCCACCACCGCGCTCGCCAATGCCACCAACGCAACCAGCGCCCCCCACGCAAGCGGCCACGCGAGCGCGCGCGGCCAACGGATCAGCAGCGGCTTCACCCGGCACAGCAACAGCGATGCCAGCAGTGCCAGCCACACCACGAACGCCGTCGCGGTCGCGAACCCGCGCCACTGCATGCGCGCGTCCGGCGCCAGCGCATCGATCACCACCACCAGTTCGGCGACGATGACCAGCGTGAAGACGGACGCCGCGCTGCAGAAATCCGGCAGCACGGCGGCGTCGGGTTTGCGGGGTCCGGGGGTTTCCGCCATGCGCGAAGTATGACGGCGCGGCGAGAGCGCGTCCCATGAGGGCTTGGTCTGAACCAGCACCTCCATGCTTCGACCACGAAGGCAGTACGGCCATAGTTGCAACAGCGTCGATCATCGATGAAACCGGGGTTCCATGAGCGGATGAAGTCTGGTGGCCCGCTCGCACGCGATACGGCGGCGGCGTACCATCCTCAGTGAACCGTGGCAGTCGCTCGAACCGTGCTCAGGCAACCCCTTGAGCGCTGGAGCGCACTCATCGCGTGGTGGCCGAGTGGAATGTCGGGCGGTATCCGGGAGCTTCATGTTGGCGCGACGCGAACTTGTTGGCGAACTGATGGATGACCCCGCGCTTCCGACGCAAGCGCACCATGCCGCGTTGCGTGGGCTGCAGAAGATCAACCAGTTAAGCCGTACGGCTGGCGTGTTGTGGCCCG
>JAICHS010000425.1 GCA_025924775.1 Rhodanobacteraceae bacterium | reverse complement strand
GATCGTGCTCCTTGCCTTCCTCGAAGTGCTGCCCTTCGTCTATGGCGAGTTCGCGGTCCTGTGCATCGTCGCGCTGCTCGGCAACGCCTTCGTCTGCGGCGCGCTGTCGAACCCGCACGACCGCTATGGCGCGCGCATGGTCTGGATCGCGGCTTTCGCCGTGACGCTCGCGCTCTCGCGGCTCGTGGCGCGGCAGCGCCGCCCGCGCGTCAAACCGGTCCCCGGCGCCGAACCGCTGTTTTACTGACGCCGAGAGCACAGTTCAGTTAGGTGGCGGCTCGCGATAAACGATATAAGTGCGCCGGCGACCCAAAACTGCGCCGACACCGAAGAGGACGATTAGCGCTGTTCCGACAGCGCCGTACGCTGCCCCTCTGATGGCGCTCGTATCCGTGACGAAAGCCATCACCATGACGATGGCTACCAACACCATCATCAAAATGGCCGCTACGCCGCCGCCTGTCGTTTCGGTGTGCTCCTTTAGACGCGCGATCACCGGACCTTGCGGCTCGGCATAGGGATTGATGGACATTCCGCCCTCCCGTTCATTGCCGAGGTCGTGTCAATCGATTCAGCGCTTCTTGCCTTGATGCGGTGGCTCCGGTTTTGCAACCGGTACAAGATTCACGCGGAGCGGATTTGGATAGTGGTCAAGTGCAGCGCCCGAAGCGGTATCGACCACAACACCCACGGCTCCTCCGATGATCACGTTGCCAGCCACGCCTACCGCCCCGGCACCGGCGACCTTCGTCTTCAACGGCACCGTTACATCCTGATAGCCAGGCTTCGAAAACGTCACCATCAGTTCTCGATTGCGCGGGACCTCCGCCGTACAGGGGGTCGTGCATGCAGGGCCCGGTTCCGGTGTAGTCTTGATGTCACTTTCCCCGTACGGAGCACCATCGGCGCCTCCCTGAGCGGTCGTGTTCGGGCATGGGCCGCCGCACGGTGAAATGATTGTAGACCGCATGATCGCGCCGGCTGGCTCGGAATCGAACTGTATCTGTTCCGTCGATCCTCTAACGACCGTCGCGCAGGCGCCAAGCATCAGCGCCGCGCCGACCGCGGCCATCCATTTCGCAGGCATCGAATCCCCCCAAAACACGCTACCTTAACAAGCGCGAACATTTATTAGATCACAACCTGTACCCGTTGGAAATCCACAGATCGCCGCAGGGTGAAGAAATGAGAGTCCGCCCGTGCTATGCGTGCCCCGCCTTTTTATTGGGAGACCTCAGCCGATGGCCGATGAAGCCGTGCTCAAACAACTCGCGCCGACGGGCCGCTTGCGCGTCGCCATTGCGGTCTCGCCCTCCCCGTCCGCGCAGTTCGCGGTCAAGGACGGCGACGGCTACAAGGGCGTGGCCGTGACGCTCGGCCGCGCGCTCGCGAAGAAGCTCGGCGTCGAGGCCGCGATCCTGCCGCACGATGCTTCGGGCGAAATCCAGAACTCCGCCGCCGCCGATAAATGGGACGTTGCCTTTCTGCCGGTCGACGATGAGCGCAAAAAGTTCGTCGACTTCGGCAACGGCTATCATCTGCTGCAAAGCACGTTCCTGATCGCGCCCGGGTCGAAGATCGGCTCGGTCAATGAAGCGAACGTCAAGGGCACGGGCATTGGCGGCGTCGCCAACACCGCAACCTTCCGCGCCGCGATGAAAGCGACGCCGAACGCCACGCATGTC
>JAICHS010000424.1 GCA_025924775.1 Rhodanobacteraceae bacterium | reverse complement strand
GGCCCGCCAGCAGCGTCAGCAACGCCGGCAGGATCGTCAACGTGCACAGCAACGCGATCAGCATGCCGACGCCGGCGATGATGCCGAGTTCGGCGACGCCGATGAACCGCGTTGGTGCGAACGCGAGGAAGCCGCAGGCCGTTGCCAGCGCGGCCAAGCCGATCTGCCCGATCACCTTGACCGCCGTCGCGTGCAGGACGTCGGCGAATGCAGCCTCGCCGGACTGGCGCGCATGCAGCCGCACGCTGAACTGGATGCCGAAATCCACAGCCAGGCCGACGAACAGCACCGTGAAGGCGACCGACACCAGATTCAGGCGGCCAATCGCGACCGCGGCGAAACCGAACGTGTAGATGAGGCCGATGACGAGGGTGAGGGCCACGGGCACGATCAGGCGCCACGAATACAAGGCCAGCACCAGCCACAACAGCAACAGCAGCGCGCCGCCCACGGCCATCGGCACCGCGCCTTCGGTCAGCGACGCAAACTGCTCGTCCGACAACGGGATGGAACCCGTGTAATCCACTCGCACCTGCCCGGCTCGCACTTCCGGCAATGCGTGCGCGATGCGCAGCATTGCGCGGGTCGCGACGGCGCCCGGCTCCAGCGCGTGGTGATCGAGCGCGGGGTGGACCAGGATGAGTTCCACGCCACCGGTGGCGTTGGCCAGTTCGGGCGCCAGCAAGGCCTGCCAGGACAGCGGCGCGTAGCGTCCGCCGAGGGCGGCGTCCAGCGTCTGCGCCACCTGCCCGAGCGCCGCGTCGTACGTGCCCAGCCCGCCGGTGACGCCACGGCGCACGCCTTCCACCAGCAGGTCGAGCCCGCCGAACAGGCCGCGCGCCGATGGATCGAGCGCCAACGGCCCCAGCAACGGCTGCGCCTGCAGCATGCGATTGAGCACGCTGTCGAGGTCGTGGCGCGACAACAGCAACAAGCCTTCGCGATCAAAGAACGGGCTGATGCCGGGCGTGGCCACCGCCGGAAACAGGTGCGGATCGGCCGCCAGTTTCTGCGCCAGTTGCGTCGCGGTGGCGCGGGCCTGTTCCACGGTCGACGCGCGCACGACCACCACCAGGGTGTCGCTGAATTGCGGAAACACGCGCTCGAACTGGATGCTGCGCTGGCGCCACGGCAACTCGCTCGAAAACATGTGATCGGTATCGGTGTCGATGCCAAGCCACGCCTGCGTCGCGGCCACGCTGAGCACCGCGAGGAGCAGCGCCAGCACCACGACGACGAGCGGGTGGCGACCGCTGAGGTCCACCGTCCGGACGAGGCCGTTCCGAACGGTCTGGGCCAAGCCGGCGCCGCGTCGCCTGTGCGCGTTCACCGGTTACCGCCGCGCACGCGTGGCGATGGCAAGCGCGGCGTCAATGCGCCGGATCCGCGAGTACATACGGAAGCCCTCCCGGGGCTGGTGCCTGCATGACCACGCGGCGCCAGTGCGTGTCCCGGCCGAGCAGCGGGATACCGACGTAACCGCGGAACACCAACTTGTTGGGGCCATCCAGCCACGCCCTGCAGCGATACGTGCGTCCATTCTCGGTATCGTAAACCCGCCCGTCGATCCACCTGCCGCCGGCCGGGTCGTAACGCAAACCGGTCAGCAGGCGCAGGCCCGTCAACGGACGCTCGCGCAGCGCGGGATCGGGGTTGTTGCGATCGGTGACGGTCTTGCCGTCCAGCGCCAGCCCGT
>JAICHS010000423.1 GCA_025924775.1 Rhodanobacteraceae bacterium | reverse complement strand
GCTTGCTGGCGCCGACGATCGCGTCGACCGGGCAGGCCTGGATGCACTTGGTGCAGCCGATGCAGACGTCTTCGTCGATGCGGGCGACGCGCGGCGGTGCTTCGGTGCCGCAGGTAGGATCGAGCGGCAGCACGGGTTGTCCCGTGATCCGCGCCAACGCCTGCATGCCTTTTACGCCACCCGGCGGGCAGCGGTTGATGGCGGCCTCGCCGTGCGCGATCGCCTCCGCGTAGGGGCGGCAACCGGGGTAGCCGCAACGGGCGCACTGGGTTTGCGGCAGTGCCGCGTCGATGCGGTCGACCAGGGCGTCAAGGGAAGGCTTCGCGGGGGCGGCGCGCGTCTGCATGGCGTGATTGTAATCGCCACCCCGTGCGTGCCCTGCACACGCGGCGTTATGCTCGCGGCCTCCGGATCATTCGACCGCAGCGGAACCGTCCATGGCCTTGCTTGCTGACCTGCGCGTCCTCGACCGTACCCAACGGCACACGGTCGCCGCGACGTTCCTGGGCTGGACCCTCGATG
The DNA here is from genome assembly GCA_025924775.1 of Rhodanobacteraceae bacterium. GTDB lineage: Bacteria > Pseudomonadota > Gammaproteobacteria > Xanthomonadales > Rhodanobacteraceae > 66-474. The sequence continues at coordinate 1,182 of JAICHS010000423.1, read as the reverse complement.
CGTTCGACTACTTCCTGCTGGTGATGGTGATGCCGGCGGTGGCGGAAAGCTTCAAGGTGCCGGTAAAGGACGTGGCTTTCGCGCTGCTGCTGACGCTGGCCTTCCGGCCGCTGGGTGCGCTGATCTTCGGTCGCCTGGCCGACCGCTACGGACGGCGGCGCGTGCTGATGCTCGATGTGGCGCTGTATTCGGTGCTGGGCCTGGCTTGCGCGTTCGCGCCCTCGCTGGCGGTGCTGCTGGTGTTGCGCTCGCTGTTCGGCATCGCGATGGGTGGCGAGTGGGGCACCGGCGCGTCGCTGGCGATGGAGTCGGTGCCGGCGCGTTCGCGTGGCATCGTGTCGGGCATCCTGCAGTCGGGCTATCCGTGCGGCTATCTGTTGTGCGCGATCGCGTACGGCTTGCTGTTCAATTCGATCGGCTGGCGCGGCATGTTCGCACTGGGCATCCTGCCGGCACTGCTGCTGTTGTACCTGCGCCGCAGCGTGCCGGAATCACCGGTGTTCGAGCAGCGCCAGCGTGCTGGCGTCCGCCGCGGGGTGATGGCCACCATGCGCGGACACTGGGGCCTGTTTGCCTACCTGATCGTGACCATGGCGGTGTTCAACGCCTTCAGCCACGGCTCGCAGGACGTATACCCGACATTCCTGAAGCTGCAGATGCATTTCGGCACATACATGGTCAGCGCCTTGACCATCGTGCTGAACCTCGGCGCGCTGGTGGGTGGCCTCGCGTTTGGCCAGTGGTCGGAGAAGATCGGCCGACGCCGTGCGATGGCGATCGCCTGCGTGCTGGCGTTGCCCGCGATCCCGCTGTGGAGTTACGGCGGCTCGGTGCTGCTGCTGGCGATCGGCGCATTCTGGATCCAGGTGGCAGTGCAGGGCGCGTGGGGCGTGGTGCCCGGCTACCTCAATGAACTGTCGCCCGACGACGTGCGTGGCACCTTGCCCGGTTTTGCGTACCAGTTGGGCAACCTGATCGCCTCGGGCACGGCCTATGCGCTGGCCTGGATGGCGGCGGCGCGGGGCGGCGATTACGCCTTCGCGCAGGCCGCGTGGATCGGCGTGGTCGCGGTGCTGCTGGCGCTGCTGACCTGGTTCGGGCCGGAGGCGCGTGGCGTGCGCTTCGGCGTGACGGAAGGCCCGGGCGACGCTACCATGCGCGGTTCGTCCGCTGCTGCGGACT
>JAICHS010000422.1 GCA_025924775.1 Rhodanobacteraceae bacterium | reverse complement strand
GTCGCGGACAGTTGCTTGGAATCGGCCAGGCCCTCGATCGGGTGCGCGGGATCGAGGATCACGGCGGCCACGACGACCGGCCCCGCCAGCGGGCCGCGGCCGGCTTCATCCACGCCCGCGATCCATCCGGTCACTGGAAATCGCCCAGCTTGCCGAACACCCACGCGCGGTAGGAATCGCGCAGCGCGGCATTGTGGCAATCCAGGTCGTGGCCGGCGCAGCGGTCGCGCAGCAAGGTGTTGGCGATGAAGAACGGATTGCGCGGCAGATCGGCGGCATCCAGCAGCAGCGAGCCAAGGTAGGCGATGTCCAGCACCGGGTAGTTTTCGGGCCGGACGGGCAGGTTGAAACCCTTCAGCATGTAGTACGTCGTGTACTTCGGGTCGTCCACGCCCGGTGGCGTGCGCTTGGCCAGCGCGGTGATCGCGCCGTCGAAGGACGGATGGTGGTCGCCAAAGTGCAGCAGCAGCGCTGGGCGATCATCGCTGCGCAGGAAAGTTTCCAGCCTCGTCATGGCGGCGTCGGACATCGACAGCCGCTGCAGGTAGTTGGCGAGGTTGAGATTCAGCCAGTCGTCCAGTGTCTTGTCCGGCGCGAGCTTGCCGGCGAACAGCGGTTTGTCGTAGGGCGCGGGCATTTCGTTGTAGGGCGTCATGTGCGGGCCGTGCTGGTACAGGGTCAGCATGAACACGAACAACGGCTTGCCGCCGGCCTTGGCCTTTTCGGCCTTGAACACGCGCTCGAAGGCGGCGAACACCTGGGCGTCGGTCGCGCCCCAATCGAGGTTGAGTTGCTGCCCGCCGTAGAACGCATTGAAGCCGTAGTCGGCGTAGGCGTCGCGGCCGTTCATGAAATCGCCGTCGGTCGGGTAGATGCCGACGGTGTAGTAGCCGTCCGCGTCCAGCAGGCGTGGCAGCGTGTAGCGGATGCGTGGCGCCAGGTTGAACGGCGCGTAGGTGCCGGCCGGTCCGAACAGGGTGTGCGGCAAGCCCGACAGGAACGCGAATTCGCTGGTCCAGGTGCCGCCACCCCAGGTGTGTACGTTCAACCAGCCGTGCGCGATGGTGTTGGCGTCGGCCTGGAACATGCGGGCACTGCAAAGCTGCGAAGTGCAGGCGGTCAGCAGGTGCGGATCGAACGTGCTTTCTTCCAGCACGGCCACGATGTCGGGCTTGCGCGCATCCGGCTTGGCGCCGGTCGCAAGGTTTTGCCAGTTGTCGTGCGTGGCGGCGGCCATCTGGAACGCCGGCATGCTGACGTGGGTATTGCGGATCGAGACCACGAAGTCGGAGATCAGGCTTTCGTCGTTTATCGCCTCCCACATTTCCTTGTCGTACACCGGCGCGAACGGCCCGCGCGGGTACAACGTCACGGCCAGCAGCGCCAGTGCGGCGACCACGCCGGCGGTACGCGCGCCGCGGACGGCGTTGCGGGCCGGTGGCCGGGCATCGCCACGCCACAGCAGTACCAGCAGCAGCGGCACCAGCACGATGGCCGCCACGATTGCCGCGATGATGAAGGGGTAGCGCAGCAAGGTCTGCGCGATCTCGGCGTTGAAGTAAAAGATCAGGTCGGGCGCCAGCAGCGGCGCGGACAGGTACTGGAACTTCAGGTTGGCGGCGATCGCCAGCAGCAGCATCGGCAGGCTGCCGGCCAAGAGGCCGAAGGCGATGCGCCCGCTGGCGGCGATCGCGAACAGCACCATGCCGACCAGGATCAGC
>JAICHS010000421.1 GCA_025924775.1 Rhodanobacteraceae bacterium | reverse complement strand
GGCGTGTCGCATTACCCGGTTGGCGTCGAGGACTTCGCGGCCCTGAATCACTTGAGCCTGCAGCGTCTGTTCACGGGCGTTGCCCTGTGGCGCACGTTGCCGGATGCGCGCCTGGTGCTGTCAGGGGGCGGTTACCAACGCATTCCCGATGCGGTGGTGCTGGCCAAGCTCGCCGAGCAGATGGGCGTGCCGGCAGCCGACGTCGAAATCGAAGATCGCTCGCGCAACACCTGGCAAAACGCGCAGTTCGTCGCGGCGCTGTCACCGCCGGTGCCGCAACGGATCTGGTTGGTGACCTCTGCGCTGCACATGCCGCGTGCGCTGGGGGCGTTCCGCGCGTGGGGGTTCGAGCCGTGCGCACGTCCCAGCGCTTTGCAGGAAACCCGTCTGCACTTTGGGCTGCGCTCGTTCATTCCGGAGAGCCACGCCGTGCTGACCTCGACCGTGGCCCTGCATGAACTGTTCGGTGCAGTGGAGTACGCGGGCCTGACGCGGTGGCACGCGCGCCACCCGGCGGGTTCTCAAACCCCGTAGTAGCGGCGGTACCACTCGACGAAGCGCTTGACGCCTGCCTCGACCGAGGTATCGGGTTTGTACCCGGTGTCGTTCATCAGCTCGGTGACTTCCGCGCTGGTGTCGGGCACGTCGCCGGGTTGCAGCGGCAGCAGGTTCTGCTCGGCCTTGCGGCCCAGGCAGGCTTCCAGCACTTCGATGTAGTGGGCAAGCTGGACGGGGTGGCTGTTGCCGATGTTGTACACGCGGTACGGCGCCGACGAGGTGGCGGAGTTCGGGTGCAAAGGATCGTACGCCGGGTCGGGACCGGGCACGCGGTCCAGCGTGCGGATCACGCCTTCCACGATGTCGTCGATGTAGGTGAAGTCGCGGCTGTGGTGGCCGTGGTTGAACACGTCGATCGGCTCGCCCGCAAGGATCTTGCGCGTGAACAGGAACAACGCCATGTCTGGCCGCCCCCACGGACCGTACACGGTGAAGAAACGCAGGCCGGTGGTCGGCAGGCCGTACAGATGGCTGTAGGTGTGCGCCATCAGCTCGTTGGCTTTCTTGGTGGCGGCATACAGGCTGACCGGGTGGTCCACCGGATCCTGCACCGAGAACGGCAGCTTGCGGTTGGCGCCATAGACCGAACTGGACGACGCGTACACCAGGTGTTCGACCTTCCCGTGGCGGCAGGCCTCCAGGATGTTGATGAAGCCGACCAGGTTGGATTCGACGTAGGCGTAGGGATTTTCGATGGAGTAACGCACGCCCGCCTGCGCGGCCAGGTTGACCACCCGCTGCGGGCGGAAGCCGTGGAAGGCCTTTTCCAGCGCGGGGCGGTCCTCGATGCCAAGCTTGGCGAACCTGAAGTTCGGATGCGGCGTCAGGCGATCCAGCCGCGCCTGCTTCAGGGTGACGTCGTAGTAGTCATTGAGGTTGTCCACGCCCAGCACCTCGTCGCCGCGTGCCAGCAGGCGCAGCGAGAGGGTGGATCCGATGAAGCCGGCGGCGCCGGTGACGAGAATGCGCAAGGGATTTCTCCAGTGGTCCGTGCAGGGAAGATCTGGTTTCGCGCGTCATCCCGGAATACCCGCGCCATCCATGGTGCTCGCGCTACGCGCCGCCGCAGCCTGCCCTGGGCTTGATGTGGGGGCGGTCGCGTTTGCAATCCGGCAAACGCAGTCGTGAAGCGATATCCGGGACCCCGTGTCTTTGCACTTCAATGCACTACGGAAAGACACCGG
>JAICHS010000420.1 GCA_025924775.1 Rhodanobacteraceae bacterium | reverse complement strand
TCCAGGTTTTGCCCGTGCGCTGGCCACGGCGACGGCGTGCGCCGTGCTGGGTGCCTGCGTGAGCGTCGCGGTGCCGAAGTTGCCGGACGGCGACCTGCCCACGCAGTGGCGCAACGCCTCGCCGCAGCTGGGGGCCCGGCCCGACCTGACCGGTTGGTGGAAGCGCTTCGACGATCCGCAATTGAACGCGCTGGTCGAGCAGGCACTGCACGACAACCTGGATGTCGCGCAGGCGGCGTTGAAGTTGCGTGCGGCGCGCGCGCTGGAAGGCATCGCGACCACGCGATTTCGACCGCAGCTGGCGTTCAACACTCTGGAACAACCGAATCCCGAGAACACCGCCAGCTACTTCCAGGCGGGCTTCGACGCCAGCTGGGAACTGGGTTTGTTCGGCCGCGACAAAGCGACGCAGCACCTCGCGCATGCCAATACCGGCGAGGCGGAGGTGGCGTTGCAGTCGGCGCGCGTATCGCTGGTGGCCGAGGTGGTGCGCGAGTACCTGCAGCTGCGTGCGGCGCAGCGCGGCGAGACCTTGCTGGAAGCCGCGGCGCAGGCCGCGCAAAAGAAGGTCGAGCTGCTGCGCGTGCAGGCGCGCCTGCAGCTGGCGTCGCAGCTCGAGGTCGAGCAGGGCGCCGCGGCGTCGGCCAAGGCCGAGGCACAACGGGCCGATCCGCGTGCGGCGATCGTGCAGCATGCGCAGGCGCTGGCGTTGCTGCTGGGCAAAAGCGAACCCGACCCCGCGTGGCTGACCCCGACGCCGCTGCCGAAACTCGCTGCCGGCAACGTCGGTTCGGTGCCGGCCGACCTGTTGCGCACGCGCCCCGAAATCCGCTACGCCGAAACCCAGGTGCTGAAAGCCGCGGGCGAACTCGGTATCGCCAAGGCCGACCTGTACCCGCGTCTCGCACTGGGCAGTTCACTGACGTTCGCGGCGCTGGTGAAAGGGCACACGCGGCTGGGCGACGTCAACAACTCGTTTGCGATCGGGCCGATCATCAACATCCCGTTGTTCGACTGGGGCCAGCGGCGGGCGGTACGCAATGCGCGCGAGGACCAGCTGCAGGCAGCGGTGCTGGCATACCGGCAGGCGGTATTGCAGGGCGCGGCGGAAGTGGAAACCGACCTTGCCGCATTGCACGCGTCAAACCAGCGCGCACACGGCACGGCGGCGGCGGCGGCAGCCACGCAGCGCAGCCTGGTGCTGAGCGAAAAACTTGCGGGACTGGGGCAGGCCGACGGCCTGCAACTGGCCGATGCCCAGCTGGCGTTCACCGACTCGGAGCTTGCGCGCGCACAGGCGCGGCTGGCGCACGGGCTGGCCTACGTGGCGCTGTATAAGGCGCTCGGCGGCGCACCGCTGCCGGAGGGCGATGCGGCCAAGGCCGATGCGCCGCCATGATCCCCCTTGCGCGCAAAACCTTGGTCCACGAGTGGCGGCGCTTCCTGCCGGCGGTGCTGGCGGTGGCGTTCTCGGGCTTGTTGCTGCTGATGCAGGCGGCGCTGGTGTTCGGCATTTTTGGCGCGACCGCCGTGTACATCACGGCGTCCGACGCGCAGCTGTGGGTCGGGTATCCCGGCACCCAGAGCATCGAGCTGGGACGGCCGATCGCACCCGGCGCGCGCACCGCGATGCTGATGGATCCGGCCGTCGCGCGGGTGCAACCGTTTGCGTGGGTGGGCGCCGACTGGCGCGGGCCCGCGGGCACCGGCGGGCTGTCGGTGTTCGTGTCGGGGGTCGACACCGGGCC
>JAICHS010000419.1 GCA_025924775.1 Rhodanobacteraceae bacterium | reverse complement strand
GCGCAGTTTGCGTGGGTGGGACCAGGTCTTCGTAGTCGATCAGGCCGCTGGTGTGGGTCAGCAGGTTTTCGATCGTGATTTTGGCGTCACTGGCCGGAAGTTCCGGCAGGTATTTGCGGATCGGATCGGAGAGTTTCAGTTTGCCGTCCTGCTTCAGCAGCAGGATGCTGGCCGCAGTGAATTGCTTGGTGACCGACGCAAGCCGGTAGTCGGTTTCGGGGCCGGCCTTGGTGTGTTCTTCGAGGTTGGCGTAGCCGTAGCCCTGTTCGATGACGGGTTTGCCGTCCTTCACCACCAGCAGCGATGCTCCCGGCACGTCACCCGCGTAGCGGCTCATCAGTGCGTCGATCTGGGCCTGGTGCGGCGCTGCCGCTTGCCCAACGGAGGTCAACGAGAGCGATGCAAGCGCGAACAGGACAAACGATTTGCACGTCATGATTGAGTCTCCGCGGTCATTGCACGGGAACATCGTAGAGCGTGGTCGGCTGCGGGTGCATGGTGAAGGTGTAGTGCCACCATTCCGCGGCGTAGTTTTCGAAACCCTGCGCGGCCATCGCGTGCAGCAGCTGTTCGCGGTTCGCGTGCTGCGCGGCGGTGGCATCGGGTGAATCGGTGTGGGCCAGCGGATCGAACATGTCGAAGTGCGTGCCCATGTCCAGCGGCTTGCAATGCCGGTCGTGCGCGTCGCATTGCATCATCGTCAGGTCGACCGTGGCGCCGCGGCTGTGGCCCGACACGGGCGCGATGTATTCCCCCAGCAGCTTGCTCTTGTCGACGTTGGGATAGTGCTCGGCCTTGGTGCGTGTGTCGTCGTTGTTCGCCCAGCGCACGAACGCGGCGACCGCGCGGGCAGGGCGGTAGCAATCCCAAATCTTCAACGCCATGTGCTGCTGGCGCAGCGTGTGCTCGACGCGCGCGAGCGCTTCGGCGGCCGGTTTCAGCAGGAAACATTTGGCGGCGCGGTAGCCGGGCACCGGCGCGCCGGTGAAGTTGTCGCTGCCGGCGTAGTGGATGTTCTCGGCCATGTCCGGCACCAACGAGCGGATGTCGACCATTCCGGCTTCGGCCATGGTTTTTGCGGGCGAGATTTGCGGTGCTGCGTCGGCGAACGCGGCGATGGCTATCGTCGCAAGTGCGAAGGCGAGAATGCATGCGGCGTGTCTGGAACTCATCTGAAAATCGCTCCCCGTTCTCCGCGAAGCCCTGCTACCTCTTTCGTCATTCCGGGGGACGCGCCGGCTTCATGGTGCGACAACCAGGAATCCATTGTTGCCAATATTGAAGGGCAAAATGGATTCCCGGTTCCGCCCGCAAACAGCGCGGGCGGCCCGGGAATGACGACATGTTTGGGAGGGATTCTATTCACAGCCGTGCTCCCGCGTGAAATCGAGATCCTGGTAGTCGTAGCTGAAATCCGCATCCGGATCGACCTTGGCCATGTGCAGCGTATCGCCGGCCTTGGCGGGGAAATCCAGCCATGCCTCGGCATCGCCATGAAGCCAGTGCACGAGGTACTTGTCGCCGACGCGCATGACTTCGCCCGTGAGGTTGGGAGATTTCTGCGAGGCAAACTGCACCTCGTTGCCGCGCGCGCAGATATGCACCTCGCCGAACCACGGATCACGCCAGACGCCGAGTTCGCCCTTCAGCTCGGCAGGCGTGGCGGGTTTGCGCGAGGACGTGTCGGGCACGCGCGAGATGCGGCGCCGCTCGTCGGCGCGCTTCAATTCGTCGGCGTAGCTCTCGACACTGCGAGCCTTGTCCGGCGCGGTGAAATGTTTG
>JAICHS010000418.1 GCA_025924775.1 Rhodanobacteraceae bacterium | reverse complement strand
CCCCGGCCGAGTGCCAGGTACGCGTGTCGCCCGCGTGCAGCATTCCGGAATCGACCTTGTTGCCGTCCGCATCCGTGAGGTCGAACCAGCAGTCGGCTGTCGCGGTCAGCACCAGCGTGTGCTGGCCGACCGGCACCACGGGGGGGGGCGCGGTGGTGGAGGCGACGGCGGGCGTGGTGCTGTCGTCGTTGAGGCCGATTGCGGCAAAGGGTGTCATGGACGCACGAAACGGTGTTGCATCGGGTTCCAATGGTACGGCCGCGGCGCGCGGGGCGGTGGCGTTGGTGGCGACCGGTGCAGACGCGGTCACGGCCGGCTGGTCCAGCGACACGATCCGCGCGGTGGGTCGCTGCAGGCCGCCGCGCAAGCCGAGCAGGACCAGCGGGACGGCAATGGTCGCGGTGAGGACAATGTAGGTGGCCGCGGTGCCATAACGCTGCAGCAGCCAACGCGTCTGCGACGTACGCGCGACCGCCACCAGCGCCGGTTGTTCGGCAGGCGCGGCGCGGCGCAGGGCGTCATCGCAACTGCCCGGCGGCAACCCCAGCAGGGTCGCGTAGCCCTTCAGCGCGCCGCGCAGGAACACGAAATGTTCGGGCGAGCCGAAATCATCCGCTTCCAGTCGTTCCAGCACCTTGATGGGCAGGCGCAACCGGTGGCCGCAATCGGCGACCGACAACCCTTGCGCCTCGCGCGCCGCGCGCAGCCGGGCTCCGATGGTCGCGGCAGCCGGCGTCGCCGGCGGGGCTTCCACCGCGGGCGCGGCAGGCCGCCCGGTGACAAACAAATCCTCGGGATCCTGATGGTCAATCATGGTTTGGGCCATTCAATGATTGCGCCTGCGGGGAGTTCGGGAACTGGTCCTGCAGGCGGTTGGAATAGTTGGTGGCGGTACTCGCGTCACCCATGCGGGTGGCGATCTGGTAACCCAGCAGCAGCGACTGCGGCGTGGCTTGCCCCGCAGATTCGAAACGCTGCATGTAGCCACGCGCCTCGAAGGCCTTGTTCCGGTCAAGCTCGAGCTGTGCCATGTCCAGCAACGCCGGGCCATAACCCGGCTGGCCTTCCAGCGCCTTGTGCAGGTACGGCGCGGCGGCCGCGTAATCCTTGGCCTTCAGCAGGCAGGAACCGGCATTGGTATTGGCAACTTCGGGGGTCTTGTAGAACGGGTCGGCCAGCGCGCGCTGGAAGTACTTCATGGCATCCTGGCGATTGCCGCGTTCGCACAGGAACCTGCCGTAATTGTTGTTGGTGTCGCCGTTTGAAGGGTCCAGCGCGATGGCCTTGCGAAATTCGCGGTCGGCATCCTGCATGCGGTCGATGCGCCAGTACAGGATCGCCAGCAGCGTATGCGCCGGCACGTACTTGCCGTCGAACCCCACCGCCTTGTTGAGTGCGGTCTCCGCTTCCTTCAGATGACCCTGCCCCATGTAGACCGCGGCGAGCTGGGTATGGGTCTGGGCCGCGGATTTCTGGTCTTCCTGGGTGGTGTCGTGCGGCGCTTGCTTCAGGTTACTCATGGGTGACGGGTATTTGATGATGCCGGGGTCGTGCTTGCAAGCCGTCAGCCCCAACGCCGCCAGCATCACCGCCAACACGTAGCAGGACTTACGCCGCATGGACCCGCGCCTCTGGCTGTTGTGCCGCTTCGATGCGACGCTGGAATTCGGCGTGACGACGGGTACGGTCCGCGACCTTGCCCTTCAGTTGCCCGCAAGCCGCGTCGATATCCTCGCCGCGCGTACGCCGCACCATCGCCTGCACGCCCGCGTCCAGCAGGATTGTCTGGAACGCGCGGATGGT
>JAICHS010000417.1 GCA_025924775.1 Rhodanobacteraceae bacterium | reverse complement strand
TGTGGCTGGACGACACCGCGTTGCTGCCCGGCCGGCGTTACCTGTTGAAGCTGGCGACGCGCGAAATCGGCGCGCAGGTCACCGAGATCAAGCATCGCATCGACCCCGATACCCAGGCCCGCCTGGCGGCGACGCGTCTGGTTGCCAACGAAATCGGCGTGTGCAACCTGTCGCTGGATTCGGACATCGCGTACCGGCCGTACAAACAGGATCGGCGCTTGGGCGGCTTCATCCTGGTCGACCGCGAAACCAACGCGACGGTCGGCTGCGGCACCCTGGACTTCGGCCTGCGCCGCGACCGCAACGTGCACTGGCAGCAGCTGGACGTGGATCGCGCGGCGCGCGCCAGGATCAAGGGCCAGACGCCGCATTGCGTGTGGTTCACCGGGCTTTCCGGCGCCGGCAAGTCCACCATCGCCAACCTCGTCGAGCGCCGGTTGCTCGCGGATGGCTACCACACCATCCTGCTGGACGGCGACAACGTGCGCCATGGCCTCAACCGCGACCTCGGGTTCACCGACGCCGACCGCGTGGAAAACATCCGGCGCGTGGCCGAGGTGGCCAAGCTGATGATGGATGCCGGCCTGATCGTGCTGGTTTCGTTCATCAGCCCGTTCCGTGCGGAGCGGCAGACGGCGCGCGACCTGATCGGCGAGGGCGGGTTCATGGAGGTGTTCGTGGATGCGCCGCTGGCGGTGTGCGAAGGGCGCGACGTGAAGGGCCTGTACGCCAAGGCGCGCGCCGGCAAGCTCACCAACTTCACCGGTATCGGCTCGCCGTACGAGGCACCGGAGAACCCGGAAGTCCACCTGCACTCCGACCAGGGCGCGGCCGCAGATTCCGCGGCGCAAGTGGTGAAGCTGCTGGAGCAGTAGGCTCGGGTGGGTCGCCGGCAAGGGCGAACGGCGGCCGCTCAGTCCTGCACGCGGAAGTGCCTCGCGCGGCGTGCCACCAGTCCTAGCGCGGTACGGTCGGGCAGTACATCCATCAAGGTCTTCAGCACGCGGTTCACGCGTCCCGGCACGCACACCACGCGGCCGCGCTCGACCGCGTCCAGGCCTTGTCGCACCACCTCGCTGGCGTCCGACCACATCCAGCCCGGCAATTTCGAAACCAGGCCACGCGCGTGGCTGACGTCGTGGAATTCGGAATGCGTGAAGCCGGGGCACAGCGCGCAGACGTGGATGCCGTGCGCGCGGTTCTCCAGCGCCAGCGCCTGCGACACCCGCATCAGGAACGCCTTGGCCGGGCCGTACAGCGTGTTGCCGGGCGTCGCCGGGACCAGCCCCGCCAGCGATGCGACGTTGACGATGCGGCCGTAGCCGCGGTCGCGCATCGCGGGCAGCAGCAAATGGCACAACTGCAGCGGCGCCGTCACCAGCACCTGCATGAAGCGCGCGTGGGTCGCCCAGTCCACCTTGTCGTAGCGGCCCGGCACGCCGTAACCCGCGTTGTTGACCAGGATGTCGATCGCGCGGCCGGCGCACGTGGCGGCGGCCGCGATCCGCGCCGGTGCGGCGGCATCCGCAAGGTCATCGGCGATCACGTCGGCGTTGATCCCGTATTGTGCGTGCAGTTCGCGAGCCAATGCTTCCAGCCGATCCACGCGCCGCGCGGTCAGCACCAGGTCGCAACCGCGCGCGGCCAGTTGCCGGGCGAATTCGGCACCGATGCCGGCGGACGCGCCGGTGACCAACGCGCGGTGAGGTGCGCTTTGCCCCCTCTCCCTCAAATTTGTTTGGAGGAAAGGGTTGGGGCGAAGGGACTGTTGTTTTGTATCCATGGAATCAACGTCGTGGTTAGCGTCC
>JAICHS010000416.1 GCA_025924775.1 Rhodanobacteraceae bacterium | reverse complement strand
GATGACGGAGTTTGCGCACGCCGGCATCGTCGACGAATTGCTGGAGCCACCTCCGGAGGAACTGAAGGTGTTGGCATGGGCGCACGCTGACAAGCTGCTCGCCATGGTCGAGCGCAAGGCCGAGCGTGCCAACGTGCCATGCAGCACGCAGTCCGAACGCGCCGAACACCCGTGGCAGGCCATCGTGGCCGCGGCCAAGGCCAACCACTGCGACCTGATCGTGATGGCATCGCACGGCCGGCGGGGCCTCGCGAAGCTGGTGCTGGGTAGCCAGACGCAGCAGGTGCTAACCCACACCAGCATCCCGGTGCTGGTGGTGCACTGACCGCCGGCCGCGCGCACGGCGGCTCAGCATGCCTGGACACGTGGCATGACCGCTGCGTCCGGATTACAGGTACCGTCCATGTGGTCGCAGCCGCCGGTCCGTGCGTTTTGGTTGACCTTCATCAACTGCCCGCGAGCGGCGTTGCGCACACTGTCGCCATGAACCCGATCCCGGAAGTAGCTGAATTCGACCCGACGCTGATGGCGCGCTACGACGGGCCCGCGCCGCGCTACACCAGCTACCCGACTGCGCCGCAGTTTCATTCCGGTTTCGGGGAGCCGCAGTTGCGCGAAGCGATCGAAGCCTCCAACCGCGCCTTGCCGCCGCGCGCGCTGTCGCTGTACGTACACGTGCCGTTCTGCTGGAGCCCGTGCTTCTACTGCGGCTGCACGCGCATCATCACGCACGACGCGGGGCGGGCCGACGTGTATCTTGACTACCTGCAGCGCGAGATCGACCTGACCGCGCCTCTGTTCGGCGCCGACCGGCGGGTGCACCAGTTGCACCTGGGCGGCGGCACGCCCAACTTTCTGGACATCCCGCGCATCGCATCGCTGCTGCGTGGATTGGCCAACCACTTCCAGTTTGCGGAGGACGACGGTGGCATGGAGGCCAGCATCGAAGTCGATCCACGGTTCGCGGATTTCGAGTACGTGCGCGCGCTCGGCGCGCTCGGTTTCAACCGCATCTCGATCGGCGTGCAGGATTTCGACCCCGCCGTGCAGGCGGCGGTCAACCGCGTGCAGTCGCTGGCGCAGACCGCCGCGGTGGTCGCTGGCGCACGCGCCGGGGACTTCCGTTCGGTCAACATCGACCTGATCTACGGCTTGCCGAAGCAAACCCTGGGCGGGTTTGCGCACACGCTTGACGAGACCGTGGCGCTGGCGCCGGATCGCGTGGCCGTGTACGGCTACGCGCACCTGCCGCGCATGTTCAAGGCCCAGCGCCAGATCGAATCCGGGGACCTGCCCGATCCCGCCACGCGCCTGCAGTTGCTGCGGCTGGCGCTGGAAAAACTGGTGGGCGCGGGCTACGTGTACATCGGCATGGATCATTTCGCGCGGCCCGGCGACGAGCTGGTGGCCGCGCAGCGCGAAGGTACCCTCCAGCGCAATTTCCAGGGTTATTCCACGCGCGGCGACTGCGACATCGTGGGCCTCGGCATGAGCGCGATCGGCCGCATCGGCGACAGCTACAGCCAGAACCCGCGCGACCTCGCCGGGTATTACCTGGCGCTGGACCACGAGCGCCTGCCCGTCGCGCGCGGCACCCGGCTGGGCGCCGACGACTTGATCCGGCGCGCCGCAATCGGCGACTTGATGTGCCACGGCCGGCTTGACCTGCGCGCCTTTGGCGAACGTCACGGCATGGTGTTCGCCGACTATTTCGCGGCCGAGCTTGCGGCCATGCAGCGCCTCGTGGACGACGGGTTGGTGGAGCTGGACCCACGTGTGTTGCGCGTGACGCCGCGCGGGCGCTTCCTGCTGCGCAACGTCGCGCTGGTGTT
>JAICHS010000415.1 GCA_025924775.1 Rhodanobacteraceae bacterium | reverse complement strand
GATCGACGACGGCAAGGTCGTCTACACGCACGAAAGCGGCACGCTCGCCTCCGGCCAGCCCATCGACGCCAACACGCTGTTCGAGATCGCGTCCAACAGCAAGGCGATGACCTCCACCCTGCTGGCGCGGCTGGTGCAGCAGGGCAAGCTGCGCTGGGACGATCCGGTCACGAAATACATTCCGTCGTTCCGCATGCAGGACCCGTGGGTGACGCAGAACATGCAGGTCGGCGACCTGCTGGTGCACCACAGCGGCCTGCCCGAAGGCGCGGGCGACCTGATGCTGTGGCCGACGCCCAACCACTTCACGCCTGCGGACGTGATCGCGGGCCTGCAATACCTGAAACCCGCCTACAGCTTCCGCGCGGGTTACGCGTATGACAACACGCTGTACATCGTCGCCGGCCAGGTTGCGGCCGCGGCGGGCGGCGCGCCGTATCCGGCGCTGATGCGTCGTGAAGTTTTCGACCTACTCGGCATGACCCGCTGCCAGATCGGTACCTGGAATCGCGACGAGGTGGGCAACGTGGCCGACCCGCACATCATCAAGGACGGACACTTCGTTGCGGTGCCCTCGCGCGGCGCCATCGTCCACGCCACCACCATGGAAGCGGCCGGCGGCGTGCGCTGCAGCCTGCACGACATGCTGACCTGGGCCAGGAACTGGCTGGTGCCGACCCCGCAGCAGTTGCAATGGCTGACGCCGAAGGAACGACATGCGGAGTGGACGCCGTACACGCCGATGCCGATCTCGAAGCGCAAGCACGAATGGGACGGCTCGCTGTTCTGGGGCTATGGCTACGGCTGGCGCATCGGCGACGTCGATGGCGAGATGACGGTGTCGCACACCGGCACGCTGGAAGGCATGTACTCGGCCGTCACGCTGCTGCCCTTCAGGAAAAGCGGCTACGTGTTCCTGATCAACGCCGAAGCCGAAAACGCGCGCAGCGTGTTGAACGAAGTGCTGACCAAGCATTTCACCGCACCGGACAAGGCGCGCAGCGTCGAAAGCTACGCCGACGAACTGAAGCGCGCCGACGAACAACGCCGCATCTCGCGCGTGCCCGATACGTCCTCGCGCAAACCCGCCACGCCTGCCGAACTGAAAAACGAACTCGGCGCGTGGCGCGATCCGTGGTTCGGTGAAGTGCACATTTGCGCGCGCGGCAACGAGGTACAGTTTGCCTCGCAGAAATCTCCCAACCTCACGGGCGAGGTCATGCGCGTGGGCGACAAGTACCTCGTGCACTGGTATCACGGCGATGCCGAAGCGTGGCTGGATTTCCCGACCAAGGCCGGCGGCACGCTGCACATGGCCAAGGTCGACCCGGATGCCGATTTCAGCTATGACTACCAGGACCTCGATTTCACGCGGGAGCACGCCTGTGACTAGAACCTGTCTTGAAATCCCTCTCCCTTCGGGAGAGGGTGCCCAAAGGGCGGGCGAGGGTCCGGCAATATTGCGACACTCCTCCATTTCCGAACCCTCACCCCAGCGCTGCGCGCTCGGCGCTTCGCGCCGCCTCTCCCGGAGGGAGAGGGGTTCATTGCATTTCAGAATCGGGTCCAAACACACCGCATGCGTTATTGCCTTCGCTCTCGCGACGGTCTCCATCGCTGCAAGTGCCGACGCACCGCCACAAATCTCGCCCGCGAAAACGATGGCCGAAGCCGGAATGGTCGACATCCGCTCGCTCGCGCCCAACATGGCGGAGAACATCCATTACGCCGGCAGCGACAACTTCACCGGCGCGCCGGTGCCGGGCTACAACGCCGCCAAATGTTTCCTGCTGAAACCGGCCGCCGAAGCGCTCGCGCGCGTCGAGCACACGCT
>JAICHS010000414.1 GCA_025924775.1 Rhodanobacteraceae bacterium | reverse complement strand
GGTACTTTTGCCGCCCATGTTGGGGCCGGTGATCACCAGCATCCGGCGGGAATCGTCCAGCGCCAGATCGTTGGGTTCAAAGGGCTCCGTGCGCACGGCTTCGATGACCGGATGCCGGCCGCGCTCGATTGCGATCACGGGTTCGTCCGCAAGCTCGGGGCGCGACCAGTTCAGCGCGTCCGCCCGCTCGGCCAGCGCAGCCAGCACGTCCAGTTCGGCCAGCGCTTGCGCGGCCTGCTTGAGTATGCCGAGTTTTTCGATCAATGCATCCAGCACGCTCTCGTACAGTGCGCGCTCGCGCATCAACGCGCGTTCCTTGGCGGACAGCACCTTGTCCTCGAAGGCCTTCAGTTCTTCGGTGATGTAGCGTTCGGTGTTCTTGGTGGTCTGGCGGCGGGTGTAGTGCGCGGGCGCCTTGTCGGCCTGGGCCTTGCCGAATTCGATGTAGTAGCCGTGCACGCGGTTGTAGCCGACCTTCAGCGTGGCGATGCCGGTGGCTTCCCGTTCGCGTTGTTCCAACTCGATCAGGTACTGGTCGGCGTGCGTGGAAAGCTGGCGCAACTCGTCGAGTTCGGCGTCGTAACCCGCCGCGATTGCGCCGCCCTCGCGCAGCAGCGCGGGCGGGCGTTCGATGATCGCGGCCTTGAGCAGGCGCACCGTGTCGGCGTGTTCGCCGAGGTGCTCCAGCAGTTCGTGCAGGCGTGGCGATTCGAGCGTGGCCAACGTCTTCCTGAAATCGGGCGCGGCGGCGAGGCCGTCGCGCAGGGTTGCCAGGTCGCGTGGCCGTGCCGAACGCAGCGCCACGCGCGCGAGGATGCGTTCCAGGTCACCGATGCCGCGCAGTTTCTCGCGCAAGGCATCCAGCACACCGGCTTCGATCAGGGCGGCAAGTGACTGATGCCGCAGGCGCAACGTCGCGTGATCGCGCAGCGGGCGCTGCAGCCAGCGCCGCAACGCGCGCGAACCCATCGGCGTGATGGTGGAATCGAGCACACCCAGCAGGGTGTAGCGCGCATCGCCCGAAGGGTGCGTGTCGAGTTCGAGGTTGCGGCGCGTGGCCGCATCCATCGCCACGGTTTCATCGGCCGATTCGACGCTGAGCCCGGTGAGGTGTGGCAAGGCGGCTTTCTGGGTTTCCTGCAAGTAACCCAGCAGGCAGCCGGCGGCGGCAATGGCCAGCGGTACGCCGCCGGCCCCGAAGCCGGCCAAATCGCGCGTGCCGAAAAATTTCGTCAGTTCGCGCTGCGCGCTGGTGGCGTCGAAGTGCCACGGGGGGCGCTGGCGCAGCCCGGTCAGCGCCGCGACCGCCGACGGCCATGCGACGTCTTCGCTGACCAGCGTTTCCGCGGGCGCCAGCCGCGCAAGTTCGGCGGCCAGCGCATCGGCGTCGGCGACCTCGCCCAGCACGAAGCGCCCGCCGGCGAGGTCCACCCATGCCAATCCGTAGCCTGCCGGGCCGGCGGCGATCGCCAGCAACAGGTTGTCGCGGCGTTCCGGTAGCAGCGCCTCATCGGTCAGCGTGCCCGGCGTGACGACGCGCACCACCTTGCGCTCCATCGGTCCCTTGCCATTGGGGTCGCCGAACTGCTCGCAGATCGCGGCCGACTCGCCCGCGCGCACCAGCTTGGCGAGGTAGGCCTCCACCGCGTGATACGGCACGCCCGCCATCGGAATCGGCGCGCCGGCCGACTGGCCGCGCTGGGTCAGGGTCAGGTCCAGCAGCCGCGCAGCCTTGCGGGCGTCGTCGTAGAACAGCTCGTAGAAGTCGCCCATCCGGAAAAACAGCAAAGTCGCGGGGTGCTCGGCCTTGGCGGCGAAGTACTGGCGCATCAGCGGCGTGTG
>JAICHS010000413.1 GCA_025924775.1 Rhodanobacteraceae bacterium | reverse complement strand
CCATCGAATACGCATTTGCGGGCGCGGATCGCTGCGGCTATCTGGTGCCCGCGCGCGGACGCGTGGACGTGGACGGCGTGACGCTGGACGCCGGCGATGGCGCCGCGATCAGTCACGTCGATCAAATCCGGGTGACCGCCATCGACGCGGCCGAACTGGTGCTGGTGGACGCGCCCAACCGTCCCGATCTCGACTGACGTCCATGCGCAATCCGGGTGCTGCGCCACCTTGCACCATCGTTGTGGCACACAAGAGGAACCCTCCATGAAACCGATCCAGAACGCCGCCGTCCTGTTGGCCCGCATCTTCATTTTTGCCTGGTTCCTGCCCGCGGGCATCGGAAAGATCGCCCAGTACGCGGGCACCGCCGGCTACATGGCCGCCAATGGCGTGCCCGGGTGGCTGCTGCCGCTGGTCATCGCCACCGAAATCGTCTGCGCCATCGCTCTGTTGATCGGCTGGAAGACGCGGCTGTTCGCGTTCCTCCTGGCCGGCTACACGCTGCTCGCGGTGGTGCTGTTCCACCTGCATCCCACCACCCCGACCGACAAGATCATCCAGATGGCCGAGCTGGTGGACGCCGGCGGGCTGTTGGTGTTGTTCGCGCACGGCGCCGGTGACTGGAGCCTGGATGCCCTGCTGGCGCGGCGCGGCCCCACGAACACCCCTGCCGCCGCAGTCTGATGCGCGCAATCGATCGGCGTGCGCCTGCACGACCGTCGCCACGGAGGCCGCGATGAGCAACCTGTTGCCCCAGCCGGAAGCGGAGCGTTGCGCGGGCGAAGGCGCGACGTGCGCCGAAATCCGCAGCTGGCCGGCGCGCGACGCCGACCTCGGCCAGGGTTTGCTCGTATCGCGCGCCTTGCCGTTGCGCCAGCATCGGCTGGTCGGCCCGTGGTGTTTTTGCGACAGCTACGGGCCGTTGTCCTTTACCGGCCGCAAGGCCATGGACGTGGCGCCACATCCGCACATTGGCCTGCAGACCGTGTCGTGGCTGTTTGCGGGCGAGGTGTTGCACAACGACAGCCTGGGTTGCCAGGGCATGGCGCGGCCGCGCGAGTTGAATCTGATGACGGCAGGCAGCGGCATCGCGCATTCCGAGGAAACCCCGACCCCCAACTCCGGCCGCCTGCACGGCCTGCAGCTCTGGGTGGCATTGCCGGAAGCCGAGCGCCGGCGCACCCCCGCGTTTGACCACTACCGGGACTTGCCGGTACTGGAACCGGGCGGCGGCCGCGTGCAGGTGTTCATGGGCGACCTGGCCGGTGCGCACGCCGCGACCCGCGCGTTTTCGCCGCTGGTGGGCGCCGAATTGCAGGTGGCCGTCGGTGGCAAGTTGCGGTTGCCACTCAACCCGGCCTGGGAACACGCACTGGTGATCATCGAAGGCGAGGTGGAGCTGGAAGGCACGCGACTCGCGCCCGGTGCCTTGCACTACCTCGGCACGCACCGCAGCGGCCTCGAACTTGCCAGCAAGGCGCGCGCGCATGCGGTGCTGATCGGCGGTGCGCCGTTCGGGGAATCCGTCATCATCTGGTGGAACTTCGTCGCGCGCACGACCGATGAAATCCGCGCGGCGCGTGAAGACTGGGAACACCACCGCCACTTCGGCGATGTTGCGGCCTATCGCGGCCAGCGCCTCGCGGCGCCACCCTTCATCGGGCGCCCCGTCGCCAGTCGTTGACGCCGCGCCGGCATTACTCCGGACGTGGACTGCGTGGCTTGCCTTTTGCTGGCGTACCGTGGCCACTCCGTGGGCAGGGTTGTCGCGCCGCGCCGCGGTTTGGTTGCGGGCTGTGTCGCCCGGGGCTGCGCTGCTTGGCGGCGTAACCGCGTTGAGGGGT
>JAICHS010000412.1 GCA_025924775.1 Rhodanobacteraceae bacterium | reverse complement strand
GGTAGTCGCCCCAGACCACGATGGTGAACACCTGGTTCGGGTACGGCTGGTCGAGGTTGACGAAGGTGGGTTGCCCTTCCGTGGCGCGCGCGTAGTGGGCACCGGCCACGGTGCCACAGACGGTAGCCGATTCGCCGATGTGTTGGGCGGCTTCGGCCGGCGTCAGGGCGCCGGCCACCGGCGCGCACAGACACAGCGCCAGGCCGACCACTGCAGGCAACGCGGGCTTTCGCATTCCGAACCCCCTTTGCGCGCGCATCCTACGCCGCCCGCCCGCGCCCGCAAAGGCCGGCATTCATGGATGACGCACCGCCACCCGCGTACACTTGCGCGACTTTTGCCAGCCGTCCAGCACCATGCATGATCTTCTGAACGTCGTCCTGCTTGGCATCATCGAGGGCATCACGGAGTTCCTGCCGATTTCCTCGACCGGCCACCTGCTGATCGCCGAGCACTGGCTCGGCGCGCGTTCGGACCTGTTCAACGTCGGCATCCAGGCCGGCGCGATCCTGGCGATTACGCTGGTGTACTGGCAGCGCATCTGGCAACTGCTGACGCGCTGGCGCGATGCCGGGACGCGCGACTACCTGTTCAAGCTGGCGGCGGCGTTCCTGATCACGGTGGTGATCGGGCTGGTGGCGACGCGCTACGGCTTCAAGCTGCCGGAAACCATCACGCCCATCGCGTGGGCGCTGGTGCTCGGCGGCATCTGGATGCTCGCCGCGGAACAGGCCGCCGCGCACATGCCCGACCGCAGCCGCGTGACCTGGCCGGTAGCCATTTTGGTGGGCATCGCGCAAATGGTTGCCGGCGTGTTTCCCGGCACCTCGCGCTCGGGCGCGACGATTTTCGCGGCGATGCTGTTTGGCACGTCCAACCGGCCGGCCGCCACCGAGTTCGCATTCCTGGTGGGCATTCCGACCATGTACGCCGCCACCGGGTACGAACTGCTGAAGGTGTGGCACGGCGGCCGCGCGGTGCACGAAGACTGGACCGCGCTGGTGGTGGGCTTCGTGGTTTCGCTGATCGTAGCGTTCATCGCAGTGAAGTGGCTGCTGCGCTACATCCGCACGCACCGCTTCACCGCGTTCGCGATCTACCGCATGCTGCTGGGCGCGGTGTTGCTGGTGGCGATCTACGCGGGCTGGCTGCACGACATCGCGTAGGCGCCGCGGCATCACCCGCGCGTGACCGGCTTGCCTGCCGCCAGCCACGCCTGCATGCCGCCATCAAGGTGCGCGACGTTGGCGTAGCCGAGTTGCCGCAGGGTCATGGCCGCCAGTGCCGAGCGCCCGCCGGACGCGCAGTGCAGGATGATGCGCCGCGCCGGGTCAAGCTGCGACAGGTGCCGTGGCGATGCGGGGTCGGCCAGGAATTCCAGCATGCCGCGCACCACGTGCAGCGCGCCGGGAATGCGGCAGGCGGCGCATTCGGCATCTTCGCGCACGTCCACCAACACGGCGCCGTGTGCGACTTCCGCCTCGACCTGGTCGGGCGTCAGGTTTTCCAGCTGCGCCTTGGCTTCGGCGACCTGTTGTGCAGCGGTTTTGGGTGTCATGGGTACCTGTCTCCTGTGCGTTGGAATGGATGGACCGCGCGATTCGCAGCGCGACGCCCGGATTGTCCGATGTCGCGCCGGGCGCGCTGGAGCCGCGGTCCAGAACCGCGGTACGGGCACCCCAACCGATTCTGGGTTCGCTCCTTCGGAGCGCCCCGGAATGACGAGGAGTTGTGCAATTGCGAGGCCTCGTCAATCGGCCGGTGACCGAGCCGCGCGTGCCGGCCAAGGATGCAAGATAACCCGTCCCTTGCCGACGTGCCGGCAAAGAGGTTGCCCGTGTACGC
>JAICHS010000411.1 GCA_025924775.1 Rhodanobacteraceae bacterium | reverse complement strand
GTTTGGTGATTTGGCCGTCGTGGGTGAACGCGTCGTCGGGCAAGGGCGAGACGCGTTCGTCGGGTAGGTAGCGCACAGCGATCACGTTGAGGTCGTCGATGTCTAGGGGCGCGCCGTCGGCCCAGTCGCGGGCGGTACCGTCGCGGCGGTGTTCGTCTGGGCCGCCGAGCCTTTCGAGAACGGTGAACTGCGAATCGCCGCGGCCATGTGCGTTGAGAAGCGCGGCCAGCTCGCCGGGTGTGGATTTGCTGTGCGATAGCACGATCGCTTGGCCGCCGCGGCGCACGGCGGTGTGCGGCTGCCCGGTGACGAGGCTGATCACGTCGGTGTCGTGGACGCTCCAGCCCATCCGCGCGCACGCCAGCGTCACCGAGGACACGTGCGGCAGCACCCGCACCTTCTCGGGGCCGTACAGCCGGATCAGTGTGCTACCGATGCCGTGCAGCAGGGGGTCGCCGCTGGCAACCACGTGGACGTCGCCCGCGTGATCGTCGTCGACCAGGGTTTGCAGGGCGGCCAGCATGGGTGAGGGCCACTGCCGTCGGGGTGCAGGCACCGTGTCGTCAAGAAGGTCAAGTTGCCGCTTGGAGCCGTAAACGACCGCGGCCCTTCGTAGTTCGGCTCGTGATGCTTCGGCGAGCCCGGCCATGCCGTCGGCGCCGATGCCGACCACAACGATCATGAGCGCCGCTCCTCATCGCTTCGCATTGCATCGTCGCCGGCGCGGATCATCGCGGCATCCTGCGCCAGACGAACTGCGGCAGCAATCGCATCACGGCGGCCGCGGGCCCCAGCACCCACGGGATCCACACGG
Source organism: Rhodanobacteraceae bacterium (assembly GCA_025924775.1). Classification (GTDB taxonomy): domain Bacteria; phylum Pseudomonadota; class Gammaproteobacteria; order Xanthomonadales; family Rhodanobacteraceae; genus 66-474. The sequence continues at coordinate 1,031 of JAICHS010000411.1, read as the reverse complement.
TGCGTCGGCCTTTCGCCAGTGCGCGTGCGGTCGCGGCGGCCACCTGCGCGGGCGTGCTGGGCAGCGGCGCGGGCGTCATGCCTTCCGTCATACGCCCGATCACAAATCCCGGGCGCGCGATCAGCAGCCGCACCCCGGTGCCGTGCAACGCGTCGGCCAGGCCGCTGGCGAAGCCGTCCAGGCCGGCCTTGGCCGAGCCGTAGACGTAGTTGGCCCGGCGCACCCGCGCGCCGGCGATCGAGGAGAACACCACCAGGTGGCCTTTGCCAGCTTTGCGCATCGCGGTGGCCAGGTGAGTGAGCATGCTGACCTGGGCGACGTAGTCGGTGTGTACGATGGCGACCGCGTGTGCGGCGTCGGTCTCGGCGCGGGCCTGATCGCCCAGGATGCCGAAGGCCAACACCGCGGTTCCGATGGGTCCGTGGTCGGCGATGACGTCGCGGACCAGCGGGCCGTGCGAGGCCAGGTCGTCGGCATCGAATTCCCTGGTGTCGACCGCGGTGGCGCCGGCGGCTTTCAGCGCGCTGACCTGGTCCGCGAGGCGATCTGCGTTCCGCGCGGCCAGCACCACCGTCGTCCCCGGCGCGAGGAGCCCCGCCAGTTCGACCCCGATCTCGCTGCGTCCGCCCAGGATTAGTACTGGACCCGCGCCCGTGTCGTCCACGGCTGCGATTATTACCTGCGCTAGCGTGAGCGGTGATGGCGAATACCACTACGCGGCTCACCGACGAGGCCCTGGCGTTTCTGTCGGAACGCCATCTGGCCATGCTGACCACGCTGCGAGCCGACAATTCGCCGCACGTGGTGGCGGTAGGTTTCACCTTCGACCCCAAGACGCACATCGCGCGGGTCATCACCACCGGCGGTTCGCAAAAGGCGGTCAACGCCGATCGTGGCGGCATGGCCGTGCTGAGCCAGGTCGACGGCGCGCGGTGGCTGTCGCTGGAGGGCCGATCCAAGGTCAACAGTGACGTCGACGCGGTGCGCGACGCCGAGTTGCGCTACGCCCAGCGCTACCGCACACCCCGCCC
>JAICHS010000410.1 GCA_025924775.1 Rhodanobacteraceae bacterium | reverse complement strand
GGGCAAGCCGCTGACGAACGAACGGTCGATTTTCAGGTACGCCACGGCCGGCAGCTTGAGGTACGCCATCGAGGCGTAGCCTGTGCCGAAATCATCGATCGCCACGCCCACGCCCAGCGCCTGCAGGGCGCGCATCGTGCGTTCGGTGTCCTCACCCAGCCGCAGCATCGCGCCCTCGGTGATTTCCAGCACGATGCGCTGCGGATCGACGCCGCTGGTCTGCAGTGCGTGGCGGGCGCTTTCCACGAACCCCGGATGCCCGAACCAGCGTGCCGAAACGTTGACGGCCACCCGGATCCTGGGCATCTCGGACGCGTCCCAGGCCCGCACCTGCGAGCACACCGCGTGCATCACCCATTCGTCGATGCGATGGATCAGGCCGATACTTTCCGCCACCGGAATGAAGTCACCCGGCATCACCTCGCCGCGCTGCGGATGCTGCCAGCGCAGCAGCGCCTCTACCGCGACGATACGGCCCGAAGCCATTTCCACGCTGGGCTGGTACACCAGCCGGAATTCATCCTCCAGCAGGGCCTGGCGCAGCTCGGTCGCCACCACCATCCGCTGGCGCGCGTTGGCCTGCATCATCGGCACGTAGAAACGCCAGGCGTTGCGTTCCTCGGTCTTGGCCACGTACATCGCGGCGTCGGCATTGGCGATCAGCGTCTTGGCGTCGTCCCCGTCCAGTGGATAGCCGGCGATGCCGATACTGGCGCTGACGACCAGTTCGTAGTCGTCCACGCGGAACGGCTCGGACAGCGTCGCCACCAGGCGTTCGGCCAGGTTGACGGCATCCTCGCGCAGCGACAGGCCGGGCAGCAGCACCGTGAACTCATCGCCGCCGATGCGCCCCGCGATGTCGCCTTCGCGCAACTGGCGGCGAATGCGCTCGGCCACCAATTTCAGCAAGCGGTCGCCCACGCCGTGGCTGTAGCTGTCATTGACGAACTTGAACGCATCGAGATCGATGAACAACACCGCGACCGCGCTGCGGTCGCGCGCGGCGCGTTCGATCGCCGTCTCGCAGTGCCGCTGGAACTCCGAGCGGTTGACCAGTTCCGTCAGCGCATCGTGCGCCGCAAGGTGCTCGAGCCGGTGGCGGTTGGCCTTGGCACTGGAGATGTCGCTGAACACGGCGACGTAGTGCAGCACGCGCTGCTCGGCGTCGCGGATCGTGCTGATACTCAGTTTTTCCACATAGGCGCTGCCGTCGACGCGGCGGCTCTGCACCTCGCCGGACCAGTGGTGCGTCGCCACGATTTCGTCCCAGATGGACGCGGGCAGCGGACCGCCATCGGCCATCCTGCGCGTGGCCTCCAGACGCACGCCCTCCATGGTTTTCACCGTGAATCCCGTCAGCTGCGTGGCTGCCGCGTTCAACGACAGCACGTGTCGGTCGGCATCGGCGATGATCACGCCTTCGGCGATGCTGGCCAGGGCTTCGGATGCGATGCGCCGCTCGCGTTCGCTTGCCACGCGCTCGGACACGTCGCGGATGATCGCCTGGCGCACCGTTTGCGTGCCCCAAGCCGTCATGCTGCTTTGCGTCTCGACCGGGCGCGCGGCCCCGTGGCTGTCGAGCAGCTCGCCGCTCCCGGATTCAACCTCGCCACCCGCGTGCTGCGCGAACAGCTCGGGATAGGCGGTTCCAACCAGATCCTGGCGCGTACGGCCGATCCAGTCGCTGGCCGTGCGGTTGGCGTCCAGCACGCGCCCGCTGGCTGCGTCCACCATCACGATCGCGTCGGGCGCGCTGTCGAACAACAGGCGGTAGCGCTCCTCGGTGCCCCGGATGCGTGCGAGCGTGCGGCGCGCCATCAGCAGCCACAGCACGAACGCAACCGTGGTGGCG
>JAICHS010000409.1 GCA_025924775.1 Rhodanobacteraceae bacterium | reverse complement strand
TTCCGGCGCGCACGGGTGGCCTGCTCGTAGGCATAGGCCATGCCGATGAGGGTCGGCTCACTCCACTTGCGGCCAAAAAACAGCATCCCGACCGGCAGGCCGTGCACGAAGCCTGCCGGGACCGTGATCGAGGGATAGCCCGCAACGGCGGCCGGCCCGTATGCGGAGGCGGAACTCGGATCGCCGTTCACGAGGTCGATCGGCCACGCCGGATCCTGGGCCGGCGCCAGCAAAGCGTCCAAGTGGTCGGTGTGCATGGCGGCGTCAATACCTTCCGGACCGGCCAGCCTTTGCAACTTGGCCAAGGCCTCGCGGTAGGCCTTGTCGGTCAACGGCCCCTTGGCCTGGGCCTCGGTGAACAGTTCCTGCCCGAACCATGGCATTTCTTCGGCGGCATGCGCCTGGTCGAACGTGATCAGGTCGGCCAGCGAATGCACGGCAAGGCCCTTGCGGGTAGCAAGGTAGGCATTGATGCCGTGCTTGAACTGGTACAGCAGTACGGTCGTCTCGGCCTTGCCATAAGCATCGACGTGCGGAATCTTCACGTTGTCCACGACCGTGGCGCCCTGTGCGCGCAACACTTCGATGGCCTGGTCCAGCAAGCGCGTGACGTCGGGGTTGCTGCCGGCCAGTTCGCGCACCACGCCGATACGTTTGCCCTTCAGTGCGTTCGCGTCGAGGAATTGCGTGTAGTCCGTCGCGTGCCGGTCGGCATCCCGGGTCGCCGGGTCACGCGGGTCGCTGCCCGCGATCGCGCCCAGCACGACCGCGGCATCGCGCACGTCGCGCGCGATCGGCCCCGCCGTGTCCTGGGTCGAACTGATCGGGATGATGCCGGCGCGGCTGACCAACCCCACCGTCGGCTTGATGCCCACCACGCCGTTCGCCGCCGCCGGACAGATGATCGAGCCGTTGGTTTCGGTACCAATCGCGACCGTCACGAAGCCGGCCGCCACCGCCGCCGCGGAGCCGGAACTTGAGCCGCAGGCGCTGCGATCCAGCACATAGGGATTGCGGGTGAGGCCGCCGCGGCCGCTCCAGCCGCTGGATGCGTGCGTCGAGCGGAAGTTGGCCCATTCGCTCAGGTTGGCCTTGCCCAGGATGACCGCGCCCGCTTGCCGCAGCCGTGCGGCGACGGTCGCGTCACGCGGGGCGGGCGCGCCCAGCAGCGCCAGCGAACCTGCAGTGGTCGGCATCGCGTCGCCGGTGTCGATGTTGGCCTTCAACAACACGGGTACGCCCCACAACGGGGTGCCTGCATGCTGGCTGCGTTCGACGTCCCGCTGCGCCGCGATCTTCGCTGCGTCGGGATTCAGTTGCAGCACCGCGTTGACCCGCGGTCCGGACTGGTCGAGCGCGTGGATCCGGTCGACGAATGCCTGCGTCAATTGCGCGGAAGTCAGCGTCCCGCCCCGCATGGATGCCTGCAACTGCGTGATCGAGTCATACACCAGCGGTGCGCTCGCCGCTGCGGCGGGTGCTGCCGCATGCGCGGTTGCAGCGACCGCCACCAAAGCGCAACCGCGGGCGGCTGACGCCGCCACGACACGCAGCCACCGGCTTGAAGTCCGCCGTGGACAAACCGACCGCCATGCAAGCGTGACCATGCATCCCCTCCCATGCACCGTGGCACAACCAGATGCGCCCGAGGATACGCCCGCCGTCGGGGTCGACACCACGGGTCCGTGCAGGCAACCACGCGGCGCCTGTTTGAAAAGCCGCCACGCGACGACCCGGGCTGTACGCGACGCAGCCGTGCAATTATCATGGGCGGCCCGCAAGCGCGGGCGTAGTGCACCACGACCCCGGAGAGGTGGCGGAGTGGTCGATCGCGCCGGATTCGAAATCCGGTTTACGGTTAT
>JAICHS010000408.1 GCA_025924775.1 Rhodanobacteraceae bacterium | reverse complement strand
TGCCTGCCCAGTGGTGTGTCGGGATGCACGAGATCGAATGCTTGGGCGGCGTCCCGGTCGCGGTGCAGCAGCGCGTAATTCTGGGCGAGCCCGAACGCAGCACTCGCGCTGTGTGGCGCCAGTTTCGCCAGTGCCAGTGAAGGCGCCAGCGCCTTCTGGTATTCGCCGTGGTTCATGTATAGCGTCGCGAGATTATTCTGCGCGGTGGCGTTGTCGGGGTCGAGCCGTACCGCTTCCAGCGTTTCCGACAGATGCTGTTTGGGCGGCAGCAGAATCGCGTAATCTAGATGCGCGCCGGCGTTGCTGGGATCGAGCTCGATCACGCGCTGAAAGCCCTTGCGTGCTTCGGCGTTCCTGCCTTCGGACAAGTCGGCGCTGGCAAGCGCTAGGATCGCATCCACGTTGCCCGGATCGAATTGCAGCGCCTTGTGGGCCTCTGCACGCACGTTGGGCAGCGCATCCTTCAATGCCAAGGTGGAGAATTGGGTCAGGTCGTTCAATGTGCGCGCCAGCAGTGCGTGCGCGTCGGCGTAATCGGGTTGCAGCGCAATGGCTCGTTGCAGCAGGGCACGGGCCTGCTCGTAAGGTGTTGCACTACGGCCTTTGGTCATCAGGGCCCGCGCCTTCAGCACCAGGTCGTGCGCTTCGGGATTCACCGTGGGCGCCGCTCGCGCCGCGGCGAACTTCACCTTCAGCGCGTCGGCGATCGAGGCGGTGATCCTGTCCTGCACCTGAAAGATGTTCTTGAGGGTGTCGTCGTAGTGGCTGGCCCAGACCTGATAGCCGTTGCCGGCGTTGACCAGTTCCACGATCACCCGCACCTCGTTGCCCTGGCGCAGGATCTTGCCGGTCAGCACGTTGGCGACGTTCAACTGCTTGCCGATGTCGGCGGCGCTTTGCTTGCTGTCGCGGTATTTCGATGCAGTATCCCACGCGATCACCTTGAGGCCGGTGTTCTGGCCCAGCGCGTTGGTGAGTTCCTCGGTGATGCCGTCGCTGAAGTATTGCTGGCTCTTGTCGCCGCCGAGGTTGGCGAACGGCAGCACCACGAGGGTGTCGGCGGGCGGGTGGAAGACTGCCGGTTGCGCGGGAGCGGGATTGACGATAGCCGCTGCCGTGGTTTTATCGGCCATTCGCGCCTGCGCCGCTGCGACAGGTTGCGACGTTGCTGCGCTGCCGCCATTCCGCAACACCATTAGTCGCCAGCCCAACAGCGCAACCGCCAGCACCAGTATCGCGATGATCACCGTATTGAGCTTGCGCCCGATCTGGCGGTTGGCGAACCCCGGGCGCGCATCGGGCGAATCGGCGGGAACGGTGCGACGCACGCCTTCGGGCGTGATCTCGTACACCCACGCAAAGATGACCGCGACCGGGAAACCCAGCACCACCAGCAGCACCACGATCTGCGCGGTCCAGTCCGGCATGTGGAAGATCGGGAAGACCTGTGTGGCGATCTGCACCAACAACCAGCCGGCCACGGCGTAGGCGACCGCGACGCGCCACACGTGGCGGCGCTTCAGTTCCTCCAGGAAACCGGGTTTGTCTGGCGCCACTTCGTGGAAGCGTTCCCCGCCGGCGACAGGCCGGCCTCCAGGTCCCCGGAAGTTTCTGACTTTATGGCGCGTCGTGCAAGTTGGCGTTCACAGCGAACGCGTGCGGCCGCCGTCCACCGGCACGTTGATGCCGGTGATGTAAGCCGCGGCCGGCGAGCACAGGAAAGCGACGGCCGCGGCGATTTCCGCGGGGTCGGCGAAACGCCGCATCGGGATTTCGGATTCCATTTCGCGCTGCATGGCCGCGATCTCGACGCCGGATTTCTGCGCGCGCGTCTGCACGATCTGTTCGATGCGTGGCGTTTT
>JAICHS010000407.1 GCA_025924775.1 Rhodanobacteraceae bacterium | reverse complement strand
TCGCGCTCGTGGATGGAGCCGTCGCGCAGGCACACGTAGCAGACGTTGTGGATGTCGCCGTTGGGCTGTTCGGTGGGATGCGAGCCGGCGATGATGTTGATGTTGTAGCGCATCGCCAGGCCGCCGAACAGTTCCTTCACGCGCGCGGTGTACTGGCTGAGTTTGTGGATGGCCTCGACCGGCGACAGTTCCGCGTTTTCGATCGACAGCAGTTGCAGCGTGATCAGTTCCGGGAAGGTCACGAAGTCGGCGCTGTAGTCGGCGGCAATGTCGGTGAAGTATTCCACCTGGGTCGCGAATTCCTCGAACGAGCGGATGCGCCGTTGCTGGTACTGCACCGAGGCGACGCGCACCGAATCGGGCAGGCGTTGCGGCTTGCGGGCAGGCGCCGCCTGCGGCTGGAAGGCCTGGAAGGCGATGCGCGGGTTGGACCACTGCAACAGCACCGCGTAGCCCAGCGAATCGTGGTCGGACGGCACGTAGTCGCGCAGGATGCCGACCACCTCGAAACCGTTGGACAACTGGAAGCTCAGCGTCGGGTCGCGCCGGCGTCCGTCGATCACGGCCTGCACGTATGCCGCGGCGCTGCCGTAGCGCGTGAAATGCCGCGCCAATCCGGGAATGCGCCCGCCGAACACGGTGCCGCGCAGCTTCAGGTCGGTGCACAAGCGTTTGCGCGCCTGGTACAGCCGCCGGCCGATGCGCATGTTGCGGTAGTCGGGGTGCACGACCACCTCCATGCCGTACAGCCAATCGCCCTCGGGATCGTGCCGTGAAGCCATGCCGCCGCCGGTGATCTGCGTCCACGTGTGGGGCTTCAGCGCCGTGGCTTCGTCGGTGCGGAAGGTCGCGCAGTAGCCGATCACCTTGCCTTCGTACTCGGCCACGAACTGGCCTTCGGGGAAGTGGGTCTGCTGGGATTGCAGCATTTCCGTTGAATGGCCCCATTCGGCGGTATAGACGTGCGCCGTCAAAGCGACCAGCGCCGGCACGTCGGCGGGCGTCGCGCGCCGCATCACCAGCTTGGGAGTGTGTTCGCCGTTTTTTCTCGCCATTCCGGCATTATGCAGCACGCGCCGCGCGCGGGCCGGCGGCGGGGTAGACTCAGCGGCCGCACCGGGAGCTCTCCATGGATTCGATTCCCACCGCCGCAAGTCTGCAAGTCGCGCACTGGTGGACACCCCACGGCTGGCAGCGCGACGCGCGCGTCGGCCCGGACGCCGGCGATGGCGTCGCCGCGCGCTTCGCGTTGCCGGGCATGCCCAACCTGCACTCGCACGCGTTCCAGCGTGCGATGGCCGGGCTGGCCGAGCGGCGCGGGCCGGGCGACGACAGCTTCTGGACCTGGCGCGAGGCGATGTACGGGTTCGCCTCGCGCATCGGACCGGATGCGTTGCAGGCAATCGCGGCGCAGCTGTACGTCGAGATGCTGAAGGCCGGTTACACCCACGTCTGCGAGTTCCATTACCTGCACAACGCGCCGGATGGCAAGCCGTACGCCGACCCGGCCGCGATGTCGCGCGCGATTGTCGCGGCCGGGCGCGAAGCCGGCATCGGCCTGACGCTGCTGCCGGTGCTGTACATGACCGGCGGCTTTGATGGCCGACCGCTGTCCGCGCGGCAACAGCGCTTCGGCCTGTCGGTGGACGCGTACCTGCGCCTGCTGGAGTCGCTGGACGCGCTGGCGGCGCCGGGCCTGCGTGTCGGCATCGCATTGCACTCGCTGCGCGCGGTGCCGGAAGCGGCGCTGCGCGAGGTGCTGGCGGCGCCGCTTGCGCGCAACCGCGTGATCCACATCCACGTCGCCGAACAGGTGGGCGAGGTGCAGGATTGCCTTGCGGTGCGCAACGCGCGGCCGGTGCAGTGGTTGTTCG
>JAICHS010000406.1 GCA_025924775.1 Rhodanobacteraceae bacterium | reverse complement strand
GGCGATGCCTTCCAGCATGCGATCTACCGCGACACCGGCGAAGGCCCGGGCAAGGACGTGATGGCGGGCGTGGCCGCGGTCGAGAAACTCGGCATCGTCGACAAGGATCGCATCGGCGTCTCCGGCTGGTCGTACGGTGGCTACATGACCACATGGCTCACCGGTCACTACGACGCCTGGAAAGCCGCCGTCGCGGGCGCGTCGCTGACCGACTGGGTGATGGATTACACGGTCGCGTATTACCAGATGGGCGACACCTATTTCTTCGGCTCGACGCCGTGGACGGCCGCGGGCTGGGACATCTGGCGCCAGCAATCGCCGATCACGTGTGCGCGCAACGTCAAGGCGCCGACGCTGATCATGGGCGACGTCGGCGATCCCAATGTGCCGCTGGTCAACAGCTACGAGTGGTATCACGCCTTGCGCGACAACGGCGTCAAGGTGGAGTTCTGGGCCTATCCGGCGGACACGCATTTCCCGGGCGACATCGTGCAGCAGACCGATGTGTATCGGCGCTGGGTCGGCTGGATGACCACGCATCTTTGAGGGGAACGGGACATGGGCAAGTTCGCACGTACCTGGCAATTGATGGGCGCTTCCTGGCGGTTGTTGCAGCAGGACAAGCGCCTGATCGTGTTTCCGCTGATATCGGGCGTGGCGCTGGCGATCCTCATCGCCTTGTTCGCGGTGCCGATGTTCGTGGCTTTCGCCGGTCATCCAGAACCGAGCGAGCCGGCGCACATGACGCTGCCGATGTATGCGGCGATGTTCGTGTTCTATTTCCTCGACTACTTCGTGATCATCTTCTTCAACTCGGCACTCATCGCCTGCGTCTTGAAGCAGATCGACGGCGAGCAAGCCACGCTCGGCTACGGCTTGGCCGTCGCCCGGCAGCGGCTGCCGCAAATCCTCGGCTGGGCGCTTTTGACCAGCACCGTGGGCATGTTGCTGCGCCTGCTGGAGGAAAAGGTGGGCTTCATTGGCCGCATCGTGGTCGGTTTGCTCGGGATGGCCTGGTCGGTCACGTCGTTCCTCGTGGTGCCGGTGATGGTGGTCGAAGACTCGGGTCCCATCGAGTCCTACAAGCGATCGGTGGAAATGCTGAGGCAAACCTGGGGCGAGCAGATCATCGGCAACCTAAGCTTCGGGTTGATCTTCGCCCTGTTCGGGATCGTGCCGGCAATGATGCTGTCCTTCCTCGCCGCGCTGGGCGGAAGAGAGATTTTCTTCGTGATGGTGGCGATCCTGGCGGTCTATCTGGTGGCCTTGGCGCTGGTGCAATCCACCTTGCAAACGATCTATCAGGTCGCGATTTATCTTTATGCGGCGAACGGCGAGGCGCCGGCCGGTTTCGACAATCAACTCGTGGCCGAGGCATTCAAGGACAAGTCGGCAAGGCGCTGGATGTGAGCGGCTCCGGCGCCCCTCTTCGGGAGACGTTTCGAGTGAATCCGCAAGACGTGTTGCATTTCTGGTTCGACGAAGCAACTCCGGAGCAGCTCTTCAAGAGCGATCCGGCGTTCGATGCCGAAATCCGTGCGCGTTTCGGCGAAACGCACCGGGCGGCGGCGCATGGCGAGTTGGCGGCGTGGCGCGACACGCCCGCAGGCCGGCTTGCCGAGATCATCGTGCTGGACCAGTTTTCACGCAATCTGTTCCGCGATGACGCACGCGCGTTCGCCACCGACGGCATGGCACTGGTGCTGGCGCAGGAGGCCGTCCGCGCGGGCGCGGATCGTTCGATCCCGGAAGCTCGCCTTGCGTTCCTGTACATGCCCTTCATGCATTCGGAATCGCGCGCGATCCACGTCGAAGCCGAACGCCTGTTCCGGCATCCGGGGTTGGAAAACAACTATGGATTCGAATTGAAGCACAAGGCGATCATCGACCGGTTC
>JAICHS010000405.1 GCA_025924775.1 Rhodanobacteraceae bacterium | reverse complement strand
GGTGCCATCCGGCCGATGCTGACGCCCCAGGTGTTGCCCAAGGCGCCACCGCCCGCGGCCGATGCGCCCGCCGCGCACGACAAACCGAACGACTGACAGGATCGATCAGGGGCCGCGCACGCGGCCCCTGGCATGTCCGGCCCGAAGCGCGCAGGGCAACGCCTGGCCCGGCCGTTCTAGACGGTCCCCTGTTCTTCGCCCAGCAGTCCGTGTGCCGACAGCAGGTGCGCCAGCGCGATCGTGTGCGCGACGCCCAGCTTTTCGAACAATCGCTGCTTGTAGGTCGAGACGGTCTTGGCGCTCAGGTGCAGGCCCTTGGCGATCTCGCTGACGGCCAGCCCACGCGCCAGCATCAGCGCCACTTCCAGCTCGCGCGAAGACAGTAATTCCAGCGGCGAGGCGTCACCGTCCACGGCGGACAGCGCCATCCCGCGGGCGACCGCGGCGTCCAGATAGCGCCGCCCCTGCGCGACGGCGCGCACCGCCTGCAACAATTCGTCCGCGGCGCAGCCCTTGGTGAGATAGCCCAGCGCGCCGGACTGCAGCAGGCGGCGCGGAAACTGTGCGTCCTGAACCACAGTCAGAATTACGATGTGGGTCGACAGGCCCGAGCGCTGCACGCGTTCGGTCAGTTCCAGGCCGCTCATGCCGGGCATGTGCACGTCCACCAGCGCAACGTCCGGCGTCTTTGCGCGTATCAGGCGCAGCCCGTCTTCCGCATTGCTCGCCTCCCCCACCACTTCGATGTCGGGTTGCCCGGAAAGAATCAGGCAAAATCCCGAGCGCACCAACTCATGGTCGTCGACCAACACCACTCTGATCATGCATCGCCCCCCTGATAGGCGCGGCGCAACCCGCCGATCCACCCTAAACGGCGAAACCCGGCATTTGCAAGCCGTCGCGGCCCGCCGGGTGGCTTTGTGTGACCGCCTTTACACTATGCCGATGCACGCTTGGATCCGTCGCGCGATCGCTGCGCTTGAAGCCGAAGCCGCGCGCTCGGCCGATACCCACCTGATTCGCCTCGACCTGCCCGCATTCCCCGGCATCCCGCTGTACTTCAAGGACGAATCGGTGCATCCCACCGGCAGCCTGAAGCACCGGCTGGGGCGTTCGCTGTTCCTGTACGCGATCTGCAATGGCTGGCTGTCCGAAGACCACCCGGTGATCGAAGCCTCCAGCGGCAGCACCGCGATCTCCGAAGCCTACTTCGCGCGCCTGCTGAACCTGCCGTTCTTCGCGGTGATGCCGCGCCAGACGTCCAAACAGAAAATCGCGCAGATCGAATTCTTCGGCGGCCAGTGCCACCTGATCGATGGCACCGACGTGTACGGCGCGGCGCAGCAGCTGGCCGAACGCATCGGCGGCCACTACATGGACCAGTTCACCTACGCCGAACGCGCCACCGACTGGCGCGGCAACAACAACATCGCAGAATCGATCTTCCGGCAGATGCGGCACGAGCCCGACCCCGTGCCGCGCTGGATCGTGGTCAGCGCCGGCACCGGCGGCACCTCCGCCACGCTCGGCCGCTACGTCCGCTACGGCAGCACGCAACGCGGCGAAACCCGACTGGCGGTAGTGGATCCCGAGAACTCGGTGTTCCTCGATTACTACAACACCCGCAACGCCAGCCTCACGCTGCCGCGCGGTTCGCGCATCGAGGGCATCGGCCGGCCGCGGGTCGAGCCTTCGTTCATGCCGGACGTGATCGACCGCATGCTGCGCGTGGCCGACGCGGATACGCTGGCCGCACTGCGACTGCTGGAAAAATTGCTCGGCCGCCGCTGCGGCGGATCCACCGGCACCAACTTCGTCGGCGCCTTGCAACTGATGGCGGAAATGAAGGCCGCGGGCGAAACCGGCCCGGTGGTCACGTTGATCTGCGATGGCGGCGAACGCTACGCCG
>JAICHS010000404.1 GCA_025924775.1 Rhodanobacteraceae bacterium | reverse complement strand
GATCATCTGCTCGGCCAGGTCGCGGATGCGGATGGGTTCGCCCATGTCGAGGGCGAAGGTTTCGCCACCCTGCCCCATCGCCATCGCCTGCAGGATCAGCTGGCAGGCTTCCGGAATGGTCATGAAGTAGCGCGAAATTTCCGGGTGGGTCACGGTGACCGGGCCGCCCGCCGCGATCTGGCGGCGGAACAGCGGCACCACCGAGCCCGCCGAGTCCAGCACGTTGCCGAACCGCACCGTGACGAAGCGCGTTGCGTGCCCTTCCCCGACGACCTGGCAGATGATCTCGGCCACGCGCTTGCAAGCACCCATGACGCTGGTCGGGTTGACCGCCTTGTCGGTCGAGATCAGCACGAAGCTTTCGACGCCGAAACGGACCGCGTGCTCGGCAACCACGCGGGTGTTCAATGCGTTGTTGCGGAAGGCCTCGCGCAGCTGATTCTGCAGCAGCGGGACGTGCTTGTAGGCCGCCGCGTGGAACACCCGCTGGGGCTTGGACAACGCGAACGCATTGGTGCAGGTCGCGGCATCGCCGCAGTCACCGATCAGGCAGCGCAACAGCAATTCCGGATACTGCGCGTGCAGCTCCTGCTCGATGCGGTACAGGTTGTATTCGGACAGCTCGAGGATCGTCAGCTCCGCCGCGCCCAACCGCGCAATCTGGCGGCACAGCTCCGAACCGATCGAACCGCCGCCGCCGGTGACCAGCACCCGCTGGCCGCTGATGCTGCGGCGGATCGCGTTCCATTCCAGCTTGACCGGATCGCGGCCGAGCAGGTCCTCGATCGCGACCTCCTTCAACTGGTTGAACTGCGCGCGCCCGGACACCACGTCGTCCAGGCGCGGCACGGTGCGGAACGGCAACCCGGTGGCTTCGCAGCGCCCGACCACGCGCCGCATCTGGTCCTTGTCGGCCGAGGGCATCGCAATCAACAGCATCTCCGCGCCGACCCTGCGCGCAAGTTCCGCAAGCTTGTCGGTGCCACCCAACACCGGCACGCCGTGCAGGCGCGAGCCACGCAGCGCGGCATCGTCGTCGATGAAGCCGGCGGGGATGTAGCGGGTGTCGCGGCGCAGGTCGCGCACCAGCGCCTCGCCTGCGCGACCGGCGCCGATCACCAGCACGCGATGGCTGTGCTTGGCGTGGAACAAATCCAGCTGACTGTCTTTCCAGTAGCGGTACGCCAGCCGCGGCGCGCCGAGGAAGGCGGCCAGCAGCACCGGGTAGATCAACAGCACCGAGCGCGAGATGCCGTCCATGCGGTTGTACAGGAACAGCGCGAGATAGATCACGACCGCGCCCGCCACCACCGCGCGCAGGATGTTCCACAAGTCGGGGACGCTGGCAAAACGCCACAATCCCTTGTACAGGCCCGTCCAGTAGAACATCACCGCCTGCACGCCCAGCACGATCAAGGTCTGCCAGCTCAGCAACTGCAGCTGCTGGCCATACGGCAGCATCGCGTAGCGCAGCGTATTGGCCAGCCACCACGCCAGCAGCGTGACCGCGAGGTCGTGTACGACGACCGCGGTACGCGGGTGCACCTTGGCGGAAAGGTCATGCAGGTTCATGCAATCGACCTCCACGCGCGGCCGCAAGACAGGCCCGCTTGCCCGCAAACCACACTGCGGCCGCGGCCGCGTAGGCCAGCGCGAAGCAGGCCGCGCCGTGCGCAGGCGATATCGCCGCCAGCCACGCCAACGGCGCCACGACTACAAGGTTCCATAGCAGGTAGGCGATATCGGTGCGTGCATGGCTCCAGTTTACCCGCACCAGCCACTGGTACAGGTGCTGACGATGCGGCGCGTACCAGCGTTGGCGCGCGAGCATGCGCCGGGCGAGGGTCAAGCCACTGTCCACCAGGAACGCCGACGGCAGGATCGCGCACGCCCACAGCATGGCAGGGTTCTGCTGAACCACGAGCG
>JAICHS010000403.1 GCA_025924775.1 Rhodanobacteraceae bacterium | reverse complement strand
TGTTGATGCCGGAACCGAAGAACACCGGTGTCTGTTCGCCGGCGAGATATTTTTCGAGGTCGAACGGGTGCGACGCGCCTTGCACCAGCTCCAGTTCTTCGCGGAGTTCGGCGAGTGCGTCGGCGCCAATGCGGTGTTCGAGTTCCGGATCGTCGAGGCCCTTCAGGATCGTCGAGTCCTGGCGCGTGAAGTTGCGTCCCGACTCGTACAAGTGCACTTCGTCGTCGATGAGGTGATAGACGCCTTTCAGGCGCTTGCCCATGCCGATCGGCCAGGTCACCGGCGCGCACTGGATCTTCAGCACCGATTCGACTTCGTCCAGCAGTTCGATCGGCGAGCGGCCTTCGCGGTCGAGCTTGTTGATGAAGGTCATGATCGGAGTGGTGCGCAATCGGCAGACTTCCATCAACTTGATGGTGCGTTCCTCGACGCCCTTGGCGCAGTCGATCACCATCAGCGCGGAATCGACCGCGGTCAGCACCCGATAGGTGTCTTCGGAAAAGTCCGCGTGGCCGGGCGTGTCCAGCAGGTTGACGATGCGGCCCTCGTAGGGAAACTGCATCACCGAGGACGTGACCGAAATCCCGCGCTCCTTTTCCAGCGCCATCCAGTCGCTGGTGGCGTGGCGCGCGGTCTTGCGGCTCTTCACCGCGCCCGCCATCTGGATCGCGCCGCCGAACAGCAGCAGCTTTTCGGTCAGCGTGGTCTTGCCGGCGTCCGGGTGCGAGATGATCGCAAACGTGCGGCGTCGCTGCGTCTCTTGAAGGTGGTGGGTGGCGTGGTCGGGCATGGAAGGCGGGCTTATGCGTGACGCAAACCCGCAATTCTAGCGTGCATCGGCACCTGCACGGCAGCGCGCGCTACTTCGCCAAGCGCGTCAGCAGCGCATGCCAATAGTCCAGCGCCCAAGGCACGTTGGCGGCCAGCAGCTTTTCATTCAATCCGTGCGCGAAGGTGTCGTTGGGCTTGGCGAAATTGGGGCTGACGCCGTAGCTGGGCACGCCGGCGTTGCGGAAATACATGCTGTCCGACGCGCCGGCCGACATGCCCGGCACGATGTCGAGACCGGGATAGCGCTGGTGCACCGCGGCCGCAACCGCGGCCATCACCTCCGGATTGAGCGGCGAGGCGGTGCTGGCGACGGGCGGCGGCGGGCGCACCGTGACCTGGATCCCGGGGTTGTCGATCACGCGGGCCAGGGTGGCCTTGACCGACGCCACGCTGGTGCCGGGGAAAATCCGGCAGTTGACGTTGGCGGTCGCGCTTTGCGGCAGGGCGTTCAAGGCGTGGCCGCCTTCCAGCATGGTGGCGACGCAGGTGGTGCGGATCTGGCCGACGTAGGCCGGGTCGGCCGAGAGCGTCGCGGCCGCCTTGGTATCCTCAGGATTCGCCGCGAACGCGCGCATGGCTTCGGCGATGGGGCCGGTACTGTGTTCGCCCGTCGCCTTCAACGACGCCAGCGTGATGGCATCGTGCTGCACCGGGAACTGGTAGGCGGCGACCTTGTCGAGCGCCTTCGCCAGATGGTAGATCGCGTTCTTCGGTGGGTCGGGTTCGCTGGAATGGCCGCCGGGCGAGGTAGCCTCCAACTTGAAGTCGGCGTAGGCCTTCTCCGAGGCCTGCACTTCGTCGATCACCGGCTTGCCGGCCGCGTTGAGGGTGATGCCACCGGCATCGGCGTTCAACAGGAACGCCGCGTCGTGATAGCGCTTGGCCAGCTCGCGCGTGGACGCCATCTGGGTTTCCTCATCGCCCGAGAACACGAACACCAGCGAGCGGCGCGGTACGAAATGTTCGCGCTTGAAGCGCATGAAGGTTTCGACCAGCGTGATGAGGTTGGTCTTCATGTCGGCGCTGCCGCGGCCGTACAGGTAACCGTTTTCCTCGATCAGCTTGAACGGATCGCGCTGCCAATCCTTCGGGTTG
>JAICHS010000402.1 GCA_025924775.1 Rhodanobacteraceae bacterium | reverse complement strand
TTGGTCTTGCTTCGGGTGGGGTTTGCCGTGCCGGTCTGTTGCCAGACTCGCGGTGGGCTCTTGCCCCACCGTTTCACCCTTGCCTGATCCCCTTGCGGGGCCATCGGCGGTCTGCTCTCTGTTGCACTGTCCGTCGGCTCGCGCCGCCCAGGCGTTACCTGGCACCCTGCCCTTTGAAGCCCGGACTTTCCTCGGCGCTCTTGCGAACGACGCGACTGTCCGGCCGACTCCACCGGCCATTGTAATGGACCGGGAACGGAGAACGGGGTTTGGGGCTCGCGCGCCTGCGGTTCCCTATTCCGCATGCCCCATTTCCGGCTTTCCGTACAGCGCCTTGCGTGGCGCACCGCTGATCGCGGCGGCGAGTTTCGCGGCCTGCGCGGGCCCCATATCGCCACGCAACAACGCAAACACGCGCCGGCCTTCGGCCAGTTTCGCGTCGGCGTCTTCGCCACGCCCCGCGACCACCAGTACGCATTCGCCGAGACGCTGTTCCGGATCGCTCGCCACGCGCTCGGCGATTTCGCCCAACGTCATGCCGATGCAGGTTTCGTGGATCTTGGTGAGCTCGCGCAACAGCCGTGCTTCGCGCACCGCGCCAAACGCGTCGCGCAAGTCGGCACAACATTCGGCGATGCGGTGCGAGGATTCGTAGATCACCAGCGTGCGCGCCTCGCCCGCAAGTTCGCGCAGCCGTTCGCGGCGTGCGGCGGCCTTCGCGGGCAGGAATCCTTCGAACACGAAACGGTCGCTGGGCAGCCCCGCGACCGACAGGGCCGCGATCGCGGCGCATGCACCCGGCACCGGCAGCACTTCAATGCCGGCTTCGCGCGCGGCGCGCACCAACCGGAAGCCCGGGTCGCTGACCAGTGGCGTGCCGGCATCCGAAACCAGCGCGACATCCTCGCCCGCCTGCAGCCTCGCCACCAGCGCGGCCACCGCGGCACGCTCGTTGTACTCATGCAAGGCCGTCAACGGCGTCGCAATGCCGAAATGCTGCAGCAGCGAACGGCTGTGCCGGGTGTCCTCGGCCGCCACCACGTCGGCCTTGCGCAACACCTGCTGCGCGCGCGGCGACAGGTCGCCCAGGTTGCCGATCGGCGTGGCCACCACCCACAAACTACCCGGCTTGCCGACATTCATTTGCGCGTCCTGCCGCTGCGAATCGATCCGCTATCATCGCCCAAAACGCAGCGCGGCGACCGCGCAGGGAAATCACATGGCCGGGATCAGGTACTTAACGCAACTCGTGCTCATGTCACTGGCGCTGATGCTGCTGGCGGCCTGCGCCACGTTTGGGCCATCCTCGCCTTCCGCCAATCCGCAGGCGCAGTTGCAGCAGGCAACCGCACGCGTGCAGGCCGCCGACGCCGCACTGCAGCAGGGGCACGCCAACGCGGCGTTGCAGCAACTGGCGGGGCTGCCTGCGTCCATGCCACCCGACCTGCAGCAACGCGCGCTGGACGTACAGGCCCGCGCGCAACTGGCGCTGGGCCATCGGGTCGAGGCCGCGCGCGCACTGGCCCGGCGCCTGCCGCTGCTGCCCCCGGCTGCGCAGGCCGCCGAACACCCGCGCATCGTCGCGATCCTGGCCGGCATGGGCAACGCCGGGCTGAAGGCGTTGTTTCCGACGCTGGCCGCCAACGATCCCCTGAAACCCTACGCCAGCCAGGCCTTGGCGCGCTCGGGCACGGCCACAGCACTGGCCCTGCCGCAGCTGAACGAGCCCGTGGGTACGCTCACCAACGGGTCCACGCCGCAGGGCTTCGCGATGCCCGCGCACGTAGCCTTACTGCTGCCCGCGAGCGGTCGCGTGGCGATTGCCAGCGCCGCGGTGCGCGATGGCTTCTTCGCCGCCTATTTCCACACGTCGTCCACGCAAGAACGGCGCCCCACGATCAAGGTGTACGCCACCGACGGCGGCGCGGACGGC
>JAICHS010000401.1 GCA_025924775.1 Rhodanobacteraceae bacterium | reverse complement strand
GTCACCGGCGTGCCAGCGGCGACGCCCGCCAGCTGGGCCTGCGGTACGTCGGCCTCCACCCAAACGTGGTCGAGCGCATTGAGCGTCATCAGGGGCGAACCCGCGCTGACGTGCTCGCCCTGCGCAACCTGCAGCTGGGCGACGACGCCGTCGATGGGCGCTCGCAGCGGGATCCTCGAATCGGCCGCACGCAAGCCCGCGATCGTGGCGGCGTCCATTCCCAGCGTCCGCAGTCGTTGCAGCGCGGCGCCACGCAGGCTGCGCGCCTCCGCTGACTGTGCGTGCGCCAGCGCGAGATACTCGGCGGCGGCCGAACTCCACTCCGGCGCCAATACCTCAGCCAGCGGCTCGCCCTTGCGCACCGGGTCGAACGGGGCACGCAAGTACAACCGTGCAATCGTCTCATTGACCTGCGCGCTGACCGTGACCGACTCGCGCGTGTCCCAGGTCACCGTCGCCGGCACCCGGGTCGTCTGGTCGAGGGGCGCGGTCTTCACGAGAGCGGTACGTACACCGAGGTTTTCGATCACCCTCGGGTCGATCCGTACCACGCCGGGTTCCGCCTGCCCCGCCTCGTTCGCGTACCTGGGCACCATCTGCATGCCCATTGGTGAGAGGCCCGGGTGGTCGAAGTGCTGCTCCGGGACCATCGGGTCGTACCAGTACAGCACCTTGCGCGCGGATTCTTCAGCGGCTGGGGTCGACGCGGGGGCGACGTGTCGGGCGAGGAAGTAGCCGGTTGCACCGGCGATGGCGAGCGCAACCAGCGCGCCGGCCGTGACGAGGATTCGTTTCATTGCGGCAGCTCCATCGCGAGGTGGTCAGGCAGCAGATAGGCGAGCGCCACCCAGGCTTTGCCCTGGGCCGACAGCGCGTTTGCGTAGTCGACGCGGATGCGGATTTCGTCGCGGCGCGCCTCCAGCCAGGATTCCAACGAACCCCCGCCGCGATACGACGCGAGCGCGGTGTGCGAGCGGTCGGCCGCCAGTGGCAGCAGTCGCTCGCGGTAGCGGCGCACCTGCCGGTTCCAGCCCTGCCAGCCCGCCACTGCCTGGGCGATCACTTCGCGTTGAGCCCGGCGTGCGTCTTCGAACTGCGCGCGCACCGCGGCGCGATCGGCGTAACGCGCGCTGAGGTTGCGGTCCTGGCGATTGCCGGGAAACAGCGGCAGGCTGACCCCGAATTCGATTCCGATCATGTCCGGGCGGTGGATCCGCTCGCCGTACATCAGCGATACGCTCCAGTTCGGGTGCTTGCCGGCGTGCGCCAGCGCGATGGCCGCATCGGCCTGGTCCTGGCGCGGCCCCCAGGCCAGCAATGGCCCTTGCTGGTCCAGCCTGGATTGCAGTTGGGCCTCGGGCACCCGCAGCGTCGAGAAATCCGGCGGGTCGCCCAATGGCTGGTTGGCGGCCTTGCCCAGCCAGCGCTCGAGGCTGGCACGCGCCGCGTCCACAGCGGCATCCGCCGCATCGATCTGGTTGGCGAGCGCCTCGGCGTCTGCACGCGCGGCCAGCGCATCCGTGGCCGCGCCGGTCCCGCCGGCAAGTCGTGCCTTGCTGGCTTCGATGGCAAGTTGATCCGGGCCGCTGAGTTGCTTCAGCAGCGTGTGTTCCTGCTGGGCTGCCCACAGCCCGACCCAGGCACGCGCCGCAGCTTCCTTGGTCGCAAGTCGCAGGCTCACCTCGTCGGCGTCGGCCAGTTGCACATCGGCTTGGGCGACCTTTTTTTCCGCCTGGCGCTTGGCGTACGAAGGAATTTCCTGCGTAAGGCCGACCTGGCGCATGGTCATGTCGTCGGCCGCCGCGTTGAAGGCTTGCGGCCCTGTCACGGCCAGGTTATTTATGCCCGCGACCAACATGGGGTCAGGCAGACGACCGGCGCGGACCGCGTCCTGCTGCGCGGCTGAGATGCGGTATTGGCTGGCCTGGACCTGCGGCGCGCGGGATGCGG
>JAICHS010000400.1 GCA_025924775.1 Rhodanobacteraceae bacterium | reverse complement strand
CGGCTGCGCCGGATCGGCGATCGATGCCCGCTCCGCCAGCAGTTCGCTGATGCGGCCCATCGAGCCGGCCGCGCGCAGCACGTCACCCCAGACACCGCCAAGGGCACCCACCGAACCTGCGGCCATCACCGCGTACAGCATGAACTGAATTAGCCGGCCGGCATCCAGCGACCCCGCCAATACGTCGCGTGCGCCGCCCCACAGCACCAGCGTCACCGCGCCGAAGATCAGCACGATCACGCCGCCCGTCAGGATCGCGCGCGCGGTAATCCTTCGTTGCGCCGCGTGCAGCGCACGCTGCACCGCGTCGGTGTAACGCGCGCTTTCGATGCCCTCACGCGCATACGCCTTCACCGCGTGGATCGCGTTCAGGGTCTCGTTGGCGATCGCGCTGGTGTCCGCGATGCGGTCCTGGTTGGTGCGCGAAAGGTGGGTCAGGCGCCGGCCGTACAAGGCAATCGGCACGATCACGGCGGGGATCACCAGTGCGGTCATGCCGGCGAGGCGCGGGCTGGTCCACACCATCAGGGCCGCCGCGCCGATCACCATCACCACGCTGCGCAGCGCCACCGAGATGCTGGAGCCGATCAGGGTCTGGACCACCTCGGTGTCGGTACCGAGACGCGAGATCAGCTCGCCGACGCGGGTGCGTTCGTAGAATGCGACGTCCAGCCGGACCAGGCGTGCATACAGGATGCCGCGCAGCGCCGCGATCGCGCGTTCGCCCAGCAACGTGACGCAGAAGTAGCGTGCCGCGGTCGCGATGGCCAGGACCAGCGCCAGCACGAACAGCATCAGGAACGTCGCGTTGATCAACGCGGAATCGTGGCTGGCGAAACCGCGGTCGACCATGTGCCGTATCGCGACCGGCAACGCCAGCGTGGCCGCCGATGACAGCGCCAGGAAAAACAGCCAGCCGGCCGCCAGGGCGCGGTACCGACGCATGTACGGCCACAGCGCGCCCAGTGCGGCGAGCTGGCGGGTCGGGCGCTCGGGTGCGGCGCTATCGGTCATCGCCTCGAAGTGGGGGCGGGACGCACCGCTTCAATGCCGCCGACGGAGCGCCGGGGCCGTCATGCAGGATCGCGGATCACCAGCAGCCTGCGCTCGGTCATGTCCTCGATGGCGTAGCGGATGCCTTCGCGGCCGAAACCGGACAGCTTGACGCCGCCGTAGGGCATGTTGTCCACCCGGAAGCTGGGGATGTCGCCCACGATCACGCCGCCTTCCACCAGCGTGTCCCACGCGCGCAATGCATGCGTCAGATTGTCGGTGAACAGCCCCGCCTGCAGGCCGAAGTCGGAGTTGTTGACGGTGGCCAGCGCCGCGTCGAACTCCTCGAAGGGCTCCAGTGTCGCGACCGGGCCGAAGGCCTCCATGCGGTTGAGCTTGGCGGCGTGCGGCACGTCTTCCAGCAAGGTGGCGTCCAGCATGTTGCCGTGGCGCTTGCCGCCGCACAACAGCTTGGCGCCGGCCTTCCTGGCTTCGCCGATCCACGCTTCCAGGCGCTTGGCCGCGGCTTCGTCGATCATCGGGCCCAGGAAGGTTTCGGGGTCCTTGGGATCGCCCGCTTTCAGCTTTTTGGTGGCGGCGACCAGCCGTTTCTTCAGCGTGGCATACAGCGACGCGTGGACCAGGATGCGCTGCACGCCGATGCAGCTTTGACCCGATTGGTAGAAGCTGCCGGAAATCAGCCGCGCCAGCACGAAATCCAGGCGCGGCTGCTGGTCGGCGTCGACGATGCACGCGGCGTTGCCGCCCAGTTCCAGCACCACCTTCTTCCGGCCCGCGCGCGCCTTCAGTTGCCAGCCAATCTGGCCGCCGGTGAACGACAGCAGCTTCAGGCGTTCGTCCGTCACGAACGGGTCGGCGTCCTCGATGTTGCAAGGCAAGATCGAGAACGCGCCTTTCGGCAGGTCGGTCTCGGCCAGCACCTCGCCGATGATCAACGCGCCGATGG
>JAICHS010000399.1 GCA_025924775.1 Rhodanobacteraceae bacterium | reverse complement strand
TGGGCCGGTTCCTGGACCTGCACGACATCGGCGATGCCGCGCTCGCGGCAGGCCTGAAGGATCCGGTGCTGGACGCCGACCACCTCACGCTCGACTACGCCGACCCACGCGGTTTGCTGGCCGACCTCAAGGGCCTGGGCGCGACGCTGGCCGACCGCGAACGCGCGCGCGGACTGACCGGCAAGGCGCGCTTCAAGGCCATGCTGGCGGCCTACCCGCGCCGCGCCGACGGCCGCATCGCCGCCACCTGGGAAGTGGTGACCCTGCACGCATGGGGTCCGCCGGAAAATTTCCTGCCACGCTACGGCGGGCGCGAAACACCGTTCGAAGTCATCCAGTGGGCCCAGCGGCCGGCGCCGCGCCGCTGATCAGCCCGACGCCGCGGGCGCATGATAGTCGCAAGCGCCAATCTGCTTGCCGGTGTAATCGGTATCGACCGTGATGGCGTGCCCCGCCGCGTTGAACGCGGTGTGCATGCTGCCGGTGAAGTCGGGTCCGGCCAGCTTGAACTCGCCGTGGCTGGTCACCGGTTCGGCGCCAGTGCAGGCCAGGTCGAAGGTGACGACGTTGCCGCGTTTGGCGTAGTTGTGGATCGCGCACTCGCTGCGCGACTCGGCCGTAACAAATGCGCGCGGATCGAAATCCCCTGGCTGGAGGCAGATCTGCTTGTGCAACGTGCGCGGTGCCAGCGGCGCCATCCCCGACATCGTTTGCCGGACTTGCACAGTCAGGTCCATGAGGTGCCCGCCGGCCGCCGCGGCCCACAAGGGGGCTGCCACGACAGTCAGCACCCCTGCCATGCCCGTCAACAGTGCGCTACGCGATCGGATGTTCACCGTCGGTCTTCCGGTTGCGCGGCAAGCTCCGCGACAGCGCCGCAGGATAGCGCGCCCGCGCCGGGCGACGTCACTTGGCCGCACCCACCACCAGCACCTGGAAACTGCCGGGCCGCACCGACGGCCGTGGATGCGGGTCAGCCGCGGTGGGCGCCGGACGCGCGCCGAATTCCGCCGCCGACAGGAACACCCTGCCCGAGGCTTCGTCCAGCGCCATCGTGCGGGCGCTCTTTTGGGTCGGCACGTTTGCGAGCACGCGGTAGCGGTCGGGAGTTTCCTCGCGCGCAACCGTCAGCGTACCGCTGCGGCCGTTGGAGCTGAGCACCAGCTGGCGCCGCGCATCGAAACGCGCGGCGTCCGGGCCTGCGCCGATCGGCACGCTTGCAACCGGCTTGCCGTTGGTCGCGTCGGTCACCGCCATGACGCCGTTCTGGCACACCGAGAACAATCGCTGGTGCGCCACGTCGATCGCGAGCCCGGAAGGATGTTCGCAGTCTTTCAGTGGCCACGTCGCGGTGACCTTCATCGTCATGGGGTCGATTTCGACCAACGCATTCGCGCTCTCGATGTTGTCGAACACGTGGCCATGACCATCGCTGACCGGAAACTCCGGGCGGCCCGGCAGCGCGACGTGGCCCAGCAGCTTGCCGCTGACGGCATCGATCACGCTGGCGTCGTTGCTGTCGCCGTTGAAGGTGAATACCCGTTTCGAATACGGGTCATACACGATGCCATCCGGATCCTTGGCAGCCACCGCGACGGTCTGCTCGACCGCGAGCGTGGCCCGGTCGAAAATCGCCACGCTGTTGCCGCGCCCGTTGCTGATGAAGCCCTTGTGCAGATCATCGGCCAGCGCAATGCCGTGCACGCCGGACAATCCGCCGATCACGCCAACCTGCTTGCCGTCGCGCGCGTCCACGACGACGACGCGGTCCGAACGGCTGACGTACAGGTGCTGCGTCGCCTGGTCCAGCGCCAGGTAATCCCAGCCGCCGTTACCGCCCAGCGGATAGTGCTGCACGACTTTCCAGCCGCCGCCGGCGGCCGCGAGGGCACAAGCGGGCAACAGCAACGCGAACCAGGCCAGCGTGGATCGGCGCATCGAAGGCATCCTCGCATCACGTGGACATGTCGACCACGCACTATTCTTGGCGTCCCTTAGCGAATGCTTACGCGCAATGCCCGATATCCGT
>JAICHS010000398.1 GCA_025924775.1 Rhodanobacteraceae bacterium | reverse complement strand
CAACTGCCAGTCGCACAAGTCCTCATCATCGATGCGCGCTTCGCGCTCGGTGGCCATGGCGAAGGCGAGTTGGCGTATCGCGCAGCGCACATTCCCCACGCGCGCTACGCCGATCTCGACCGCGACCTGTCCGACCTCTCCAAGTCCGGTCGTGGCCGTCACCCGCTACCGGACTTCCATCAGTTCGCGCGCCGCCTTGCGGATTGGGGCTGGCGGCGCGACCTCCGCGTGGTGATTTATGACGATGCCGGCGGCTCGATGGCGGCGGCGCGCTTGCGCTGGTTGTTGGCTTGCGTAGGCATCGACGCCGCATTGCTCGATGGCGGTTGGCAAGCATGGCAAGCAGCCGGCCTGCCGACAGAGCACGGGGCTGCCGCCACCACACGGACCGCCGTGCCGCTGCTCGATTTCGACGTGGCGCAAACCATCGACTACGCCGAACTGGACGCGCTGCGCCACGACCAGGCGGCACTGATCCTCGATGCCCGTGGCACGCCGCGCTTTCGCGGCGAGCACGAGCCCTTCGACCGTGCCGCCGGCCACGTGCCCGGCGCCCGCAATCGCCCGTGGCGGGAAAACCTCGACGCCAGTGGCCGTTTCAAGCCTGCCAATGTCTTGCGCAGGGAATTTACCGCGCTGCTCGGTGGCCGCGCGCCCAACCGTGTGGTGCACATGTGCGGCTCCGGCGTGTTTGCGTGCCACAACCAATTTGCAATGACGCTGGCCGGCCTCGCCGGCTCACGCGTGTTTGTGCCCTCGTGGAGCGGCTGGTCCAGCGACCCCAAGTGGGCGGTCGCCACCGGCGATTGATCGAACACGCCGCGCCGTACCCCATTCACTACCCAGGAAGGAATACATCATGGCCGATACCCAAACCCGCCCCACAAACTCCGGCACGCAACTGCACCAGCGCACCGCCACCATCGATGGTCTCAAGGTGTTCTACCGCGCAGGCGGCTCGCCTCAGGCGCCGACGCTGGTGTTGCTGCCCGGCTTCCCCGCCGCCTCCTACCAGTACGTACCGCTGATGCGCCGCCTCGCGCCGACCGTGCACGTGATATCGCCCGATTACCCCGGCTTCGGCTACAGCGATTCCCCGGCATCCAGCACCACCGGCGGCAGTTTCCACTACACCTTCGACCACCTGGCCGACGTCACCGAAAAGCTGCTGCAGACCATCGGCGCCACACGTTTCTTCGTCTACATGTTCGACTTCGGTGCACCGGTGGGCTTTCGCCTCGCGCTGCGCCACCCTGAGTGGATTCGCGGCGTGATCGCGCAAAACGGCAACGCCTACAAGGAAGGCCTCGGCCCGAACATGCAGCCGCTCAACGCCTACTGGGCCAACCGGGCAGCCGTCGAAAATCAGGTACGCGGCGTGCTGAGCTTTGCTGCCACCCGTGCCGCGCACCTGGAAGGCGTGCGCGATTCCACCGCGATCGACCCCGACATGTGGACGCTCGACCAGCACTGGCTCGACCAGCCGGGCCGCGACCAGGCCATGCTTGACCTGCTCTACGACTACCGCACCAACGTCGACGCCTACCCGGCATGGCAGGCATGGCTGCGTGAACACCGCCCGCCGGTGCTGCTGCCGTGGGGCAGCAACGACGGCTACTTCCCTGCCGCTGGCGCGCTCGCCTACCTGAAAGACGTGCCCGACGCCGAGCTGCACCTGCTCGACACCGGCCACTTCGCGCTCGACGACCACCTCGACGACATCGCCACCCTGACCGCCGATTTCATTGCGCGGCACGCGGGGTAAGGGCGAGGGTTATCCAACGGGATCAGGTTCACTTTCCCAAGTGGCCGACCGCGGGCCTGCGCACCGCGGGGAAGTGAGCCTGACTCCGGCCTTGCGCTGGACGATCGAGCGGCCGTTGGGGCATGCAAGGGCGTGCAAGAAGATCAGCGGACCGAACGGTACCACCATCCAAACCGCCGACCTGCCCGAAATTCGACTCTGACCCCTGTTTTCTCAATTTGAAGCAGCAAACCCGCACTGCTTCTGCTCCATCGAAATCTGCTT
>JAICHS010000397.1 GCA_025924775.1 Rhodanobacteraceae bacterium | reverse complement strand
CGCTCGAACTGCCCGGTGTGGCCCGCGTTGATGCGGAAGTACGTCGACAGCTCCATCGGGCACTTGACGCCCTTGGGAATGAACACGAACGAGCCGTCGGAAAACACCGCCGAATTGAGCGCCGCGAAGAAGTTGTCGCCCTGTGGGACGACCGTGCCGAGGTATTTCCGCACCAGGTCCGGGTGGTTGATGATCGCATTGCTCATGGAGCAAAAAATCACGCCGACCTTGGCCAGCTGGTCCTGCGCGGTCGTCGCGACCGACACCGAATCGAATACCGCATCCACCGCGACACCCGCCAGCTTGGCGCGCTCGTGCAACGGCACCCCGAGCTTGTCGTAGGCTGCCAGGATTTCCGGATCGACCTCTGCCAGCGATTTCGGCTTGTTCTTCGGCGCCGAGTAATAGCTGATGGACTGGAAATCCATCTTCGGCAGGCTGACGTGCGCCCAGTCGGGCTGGCGCATGGTCAGCCAGTGCCGGTACGCCGCAAGCCGCCACTCGGTCATCCACTCGGGCTCTTGCTTGCGCGCGGAGATCGCACGCACGATGTCCTCGTTCAGGCCCGGTGGCAGGCTGTCGGTTTCGACCTTGGTGATGAAACCGGCCTTGTAGGTGCTGTTGAGTGCGGCCTGGACTTCTTCGGGTTGGGTTGCCATGTTGGTTTTCCTCACACTGTCCGCGCCGCATGGGCGCCTGCGCGTCGATGCAGCATGTCGGCCAGGCTGACACCGCGCAGGGCGTCGTTGATGGCCGCACCAATGCCCTGCCAGTCGCGCGACACGGCGCAGAACGCCTGGCGCCGGCAGCCGCCATGTCCGATGCTGCACTCGGTCAGGCCGATCGGCCCGTCCAACGCCTCGACGATTTCCGCCAGCGAGATGTTTGCGGCCGGGCGTGCCAGCCGGTAACCGCCGGTGGCGCCCCGGAACGACTCCACCAGTCCCGCCTGGGCCAGCCGCTTCAACAGCTTGCTGACGGTCGGCGCCTCCAGCTGGGTTTCCGCGCCCACCTGCGCCGCGGGCATCACCTCGCCCGCATGGCGTGCAAGGCAGGCCATCACGACGGAAGCGTAATCAGCAAGGCGACTGACGCGGATCATGCACTCGGCGGGATTGAAAACGTACCAATATGGTACTGATTACGCCGCCGGCCCGCAAGGAAAGGTCCCACAGCGATCCCGCACGCAGCCACGCCCCGGCTCCAGACACAAACGGGGGCGCCAGCGGCGCCCCCGTCCGTAATGCCTATGGCGGCCGCGGATCAGGCACCCGCGACGACATGCAGTTTCACCGGCGCCTTGACGTCGGCGTGCAGCGAAACCTCGACGTCGTAGTCGCCGACGTTGTGGATCGCGCCTTCCGGCATGACCACTTCGCTCTTTTCCAGCGCCAGGCCCTGCGCCGTGAAGGCCTCGGCGATGTCGCGCGGACCGATCGAACCGAACAGCTTGCCCTCGGGACTGGCATTGGCCGTGATGGTGGCCTCGGCATTCTCGAACTTCGCGCCGCGCGCCTGTGCGTCGACCAGCTGCTGGTCGGCCTTGGCCTGGTACTCCGCGCGCTTGGCCTCGAACGCCTCGAGGTTGGCCTTGGTGGCCGCCACGGCCTTGCCCTGCGGCACCAGGTAGTTGCGGCCATAACCCGGCCGCACCTTCACCTTGTCGCCCAGCGCGCCGAGGTTCTTCACTTTTTCCAGCAGGATGACTTCCATGGGATTCTCCGATTCGTTAGCGCCTCACGCGAGACGCAGCCTGTGGACGGGTGTCCGAAGGATTGCAAAACAGCCGCTTTGCTTGAAGCGGCTTGGGGTAATCCGATTCGCGTTATGCGTCGGCAATCAACGTTGCTTGTCATCCCGGGGTCGCCCGCGCTGCTCGCGGGCAGAACCCGGAATGACGACGAACTTTCCAACCGTGCGTACGCGACGCGCCCTGGCGGTACGTTACGCAGCGATCAGGGGCGATCGCCCAAACCAACCCGCTCAAACAAAATGATTGTCGCTGTAGGGCAGCAACGCCAGGAACCGCGCGCGCT
>JAICHS010000396.1 GCA_025924775.1 Rhodanobacteraceae bacterium | reverse complement strand
TTGCCGAGCGCGCGGATTGCCGCGACGCCCAGGTCGGTGAACTGGTGGTGGGCAACGGCCAGCACGATCGCGTCGTAGGTGTCCGCGCGCAGCGCCGTCACCAGGTCGACCGCGTATTCGCGCTTGGCCGCCGCGGCGTCGACCCATGGATCGTACACGTCGACTTCGGCGTGGCAGTTCCTGAACTCGTCGATGATGTCGATGACGCGGGTGTTGCGCAGATCCGGGCAGTTTTCCTTGAACGCAAGCCCCAACACCAGCACCTTCGCGCCCGACACGTGGACGCGCCGCTGCAGCATCAGGCGGATCACGCGTTCGGCGACATGCCGGCCCATGCCATCGTTGATGCGCCGGCCCGAGAGGATCACTTCCGGGTCATAGCCGATTTCCTGCGCCTTGTAGGTCAGGTAATACGGATCGACGCCGATGCAGTGCCCGCCGACGAGGCCCGGCCGGAACGGCAGGAAATTCCACTTGGTGCCGGCCGCTTCGAGCACGTCCATGGTGTCGATGCCGAGCTTGTGGAAGATCAGCGCCAGCTCGTTGATGAGCGCGATGTTCAAATCGCGCTGGGTGTTTTCGATCACCTTCGCCGCTTCGGCGACCTTGATGCTGGGCGCCTTGTGGGTGCCGGCGGTGACGACGCGCCGGTACAGCGCGTCGATGAAATCCGCGGCGGCCGGGGTCGAACCCGAGGTCACCTTCTTGATCGTTTCCAGCCGGTGCTGCTTGTCGCCCGGGTTGATCCGCTCGGGACTGTAGCCGGCGAAAAAGTCGACGTTGAATTTCAGGCCCGACTCGCGCTCGATGATCGGCACGCAGACTTCTTCGGTCGCGCCCGGGTACACCGTCGATTCGTAGATGACGATGCCGCCGCGGCGGATGGCGCGGCCGACGGTGTGGCTGGCCGCTTCCAGCGGCGCAAGGTCGGGGCGCTTGGCGCGATCGATCGGCGTCGGCACGGCGACGATGAAGACGTTGCACTCCTTGAGCGCGGCTGGATCGTCGCTGCAACGAAGTTGTGTGGCACGGCGCAATGCTTCGGGCGACACCTCAAGCGTGTGGTCGCGGCATTGCCTCAGCTCGTCAATGCGTGCCGCATTGGTATCGAATCCCAGCGTCGACAGCTGGCGTCCGAAGCCGACCGCGAGCGGCAGGCCGACATAGCCGAGACCAATGACGGCGAGCTGGACGGCGTCGGGGTTGGGCAGGACTGCGATCATGCGGAATTCCTTGCAGGGCGTGCAGGCGCACGGCCCAAAGCGGCTTATGCTGGCACGCGGCGGGAAAAATTCAAGGCGCCGAGGGCCGCGCCGATCAGCGCGATGCCGATCCATTCAGTCCATGACGGGGTTTCTCCCAGCAAGCCCCACGCGAACAGGACGCCGGCCACCGGAACCGCAAGGCTGGTCAACCCCGCCACGTTGGCAGAAAGCCGCTGTACCACCACCGCCCACAGCGCCCAGCACACGCCGGATGACAACAAGCCGTTGTAGAGCAGCGCGGCGATGTAGGTGCCCGTCCAGTCGACCGTGCGTTCGTGTGCGCTGAGCGTAAGGATGACGAGGCCGATGGTGCCGATCAGCATCTGCCACGCGGTCAGCTGCAGCGGCGTCACTTCGGGGTGGCGCTGGAACACGCGTTTGGACACCACCGTCGCGATCGCCCAGGCGAGCCCGGCGGCGAGCGCCAGCAAAATGCTTTCCGGCGCACCCAGCGGCTTCCACGGTTGCACCACGCAGGCAAAACCCGCGGCTGCGATCGCGATGCAAATCCAGCGCACGAGGCCCGGTTTTTCGTGCAGCCACCACCACGCAAGCGGCACCACCCAGAACGGCATCGTGTAGGCGAGCAGCGCGGTTTTGCCGGCACCGCCCGACATCAGGGCCCACTGCGCCAGCGCCTGGAACGCGCAGGTCTGCGCCAGCCCGATTACGAGCGTCGGCAGCCACGGCGACGGTTTCAGCTTTTCGCGCCGGGCGAGCAATAGCGCAAACAGCACCACGGTGCCCATCACATAGCGCTGCGCGCTGAAGGTGAAT
>JAICHS010000395.1 GCA_025924775.1 Rhodanobacteraceae bacterium | reverse complement strand
GGTGCGCGCCTGCAGCTGATCGAGCGTCACGTGGGCCTTCCCGAAACCGGCCATCTCGCCAACCTGGTGCGCGACATCAGCGTACGCGAACATGCGCACCTCGACTGGACCATCATCCAGCAGGCGGGTGCGGACGCGACGTTGCTGCGTTGCAGCCGGGTACGCCTGCACGACGATGCGGGGGTCGATCTGCACGCACTGGAACTTGGCGGCAAGCTGGTGCGGCACGAGGTCCGCGTGGAGCTGGCTGGCGCGCGCGCGCGCTTCACCAGCCACGGTGCGTTCGTGTTGCACGGCCGCCAGCATGCCGACATGGAAATACTGGTCAGCCACATGGGCCGTGACACTTTCAGCAACGCCGTGTGGCGCGGTGTCGCCGACAACCGCGCGCGCGGCGTAATGCACGGCCGCATCCTGGTGCAGCCGGGCGCCGACGGCGCCGACGGCAGCTTCTACAACAAGAACCTGCTGTTGTCGCCGGACGCCGAAATCGACACCCGGCCGGCGCTGGAAATCTACGCCGACGAGGTCAAGGCCAACCACGGCGCGACGGTGGGCCAGCTCGATGACCACGTGCTGTTCTATCTGCGTTCGCGCGGCATTCCGCTGGAACTGGCGCGCCGCATGCTGGTGCGCGCGTTTTGCTCGGTGGCGCTGGACGACATCCAGCCCGCGGCATTGCGCGAGCATTGTGAAACGCTGCTGGCCGAACACTTGCCGGAGGTGGCCGCATGAACGCATCGCCGAAATTGGTCAGGGTGACGGAGCAGGGCGTTGATTGGGCGAAGGTGCGCGCGGACTTCCCGACCCTGAAGCGCACGGTGCACGGCAAGCCACTGGTGTACCTGGACAATGCCAACACCGCGCAGAAGCCGCACCAGGTGATCGAGGCGGTCGACGACTTCTACCGCAATCACAACGCCAACGTTTCGCGTGCGGTGCACCAGCTGGGCGAAGAGGCGACCGCGTTGTACGAGGGCGCGCGCGACAAGCTGGCCGCATTCCTGGGCGCCAACCACCGTGACGAGATCGTGTTGACGTCCGGCACCACGATGGCGACCAACCTGGTCGCATACAGCTATTTGCTGCCACGCTTGAAGCCCGGCGACGCGGTGCTGGTGACGGCCATGGAGCACCATGCCGACATCGTGCCGTGGCAGCTCGTCTGCAAGCTCACCGGCGCGCACTTGAAGGTCGCACCGATCACCGAGTCGGGCGAGCTGATCGTCGATGAGTTCGTCGCGGCCCTGACGCCGGAAGTGAAGTTTGCCGGCGTGGCGCACGTGTCCAACGTGCTCGGCACCGTCAATCCCGTGAAGGAACTGGCGCGCGAATGCCGCAAGCGCGGCATCCCGTTGCTGGTGGATGGCTCGCAGGCGGCGCCGCACCTGCCCTTGAACGTCAAGGCGATCGGCTGCGACTTCTACGTGGTGACGGGCCACAAGATGTGCGGCCCGACGGGTACCGGCGCGCTGTGGGCCCGGCGCGAGTTGTTGGAGTCGATGCCGCCGTTCTTCGGTGGCGGCGAAATGATCCGCACGGTGTCCTTCGAAGGCACGACGTTTGCCGACTCGCCGCACCGGTTCGAGGCGGGCACGCCCAACACCGCAGGGTTCGCGGGACTTGGTGTCGCCATCGATTACCTGTCCGGCATCGGCATGGCCAACATCGCCGCGCGCGAGCACGCGCTGTTGGCGTACGCGACACCGCGCCTCGAAGCCATCCCGGGCTTGCGGATCTTCGGGAAAGTGCCCGACAAGGCGGCGGTGATCTCGTTCCTGATCGATGGCGTGCATGCGCACGACCTGGCGACCTTGCTGGACCAGGAGGGCGTGGCGGTACGCTCGGGCCACCATTGCGCGCACCCGCTGATGCAGTTCTACGGCGTCAGTGGAACCTGCCGCGCATCGCTGGCGTTCTACAACACCGAAGCCGAAATCGATGCACTGGTTACGGCGATCGGTCGGGTGCGGAAGCTGCTTGCGTGAGTGTCGATCGCCTGCGGTTTCGCGTCGCGACACCCGCCGATGTCGAGGCCGTGGTGGCACTGACGCAGTCGGCCTACCGCGGT
>JAICHS010000394.1 GCA_025924775.1 Rhodanobacteraceae bacterium | reverse complement strand
CACTGGCTGCCACCGGCGTGACCATGCTGATGACCTCGGAACTGGAAGACCGTTACGACGAGCTGCGCTTCAGCACGTACGGCAACGCCTTCATGACCGACGCGATCATCATGCAGCGCTACATCGAACTCGACAGCCGGCTGCAACGAATGATGGCGGTGGTGAAGGTGCGCGCGAGCATGCACTCCAACGAACTGCGGCTCTACCACATCGACGACGACGGCATCCAGATCGACGACATGCTGGTGGATCAGGAAGGCCTGTTGGGTGGCCGCCCGAGCCGTCGCCCGGAGGCCGCGAACGGCAACCACGGCGCCTGCGATGACTGAGCGCGCGAAACTCGTTGTCGGGCGGCCATACCGTCGGGTGCAGGTATCGACGTGAGCGGTCCTGGCAAGCGGC
Source organism: Rhodanobacteraceae bacterium (assembly GCA_025924775.1). Classification (GTDB taxonomy): domain Bacteria; phylum Pseudomonadota; class Gammaproteobacteria; order Xanthomonadales; family Rhodanobacteraceae; genus 66-474. The sequence goes on along the minus strand of JAICHS010000394.1, from coordinate 1,679 downwards.
GCAAGCTCACCGCCGCGACGGAAACCCTCGCCGGGCTCGACGCCCAGGCCGATGCCCTGCGCACGCACCTTGCCAAGCTCCGGCAGGATCTGGTGGACGTCCAGAAAGACCTGGGCGCGGCCCACGCGAACGAGCTGCGGGAAGCCAACGAGAAACTGGTGTTGGCGGTCCTGAAGGCCGATGCCATTGCCGCGATGGCGGTGAGCAATCTCGGCGAACTCACCCGCGCGAGCCAGCACGATCCGCTCACTGGTACGCCCAACCGCGCGCTGATGCGCGACAGGCTGGACACCGCGATTGCCGCCGCCCGCCGAAGTGGCGCGCAACTGGCGTTGCTGTTCCTCGACCTGGATGATTTCAAGGCGATCAATGATGCGCTCGGCCACGACAATGGCGACACGATGTTGCAGCTGCTGGCCAAACGCCTGGTCGCAAGCGTGCGCGATTCGGATACCGTCAGTCGGCATGGCGGCGACGAATTCCTGATCCTGCTGCCGCAGATCGCCCAAGCTTCGGACGCGGCACTGATTGCCAGCAAGTTGCTGGCGGCGGTGGCGGCGCCGGCACGGGTCGGCAGCCACGCATGGCAATTGACTGCGAGCCTCGGCATCGCGGTGTATCCACAGGACGGCAGCGATGCCGAGGCGCTCACCAAGCGCGCCGACATGGCCATGTATCACTCCAAGCGGCGCTCGCATGGCGGCTTCGAGTTCTATGCCGATTGCGTTGCGGGCGAACGCGTAATGCTGCCGGAAAGCCCTGGATGGCAGCCGATGCCGTCGAGCCACGCCACGGGAGCGCCGGAGGATTCCGACCTTCGCCGCGCCAATGAGCAGTTGGTGATTTCCGCCTTGGGCGCACGGGCGTTGGCCGCGCAAGCCACCGCGGCGCACAGCCAGCAGATCCGCTTCATGGGGTTGGTGGCGCATGAGCTGCGCAATCCACTGGCGCCGATCCGGCTCGCCGCCGACATGCTGACCGGCGGCCCCCGGCCGGCAGGGGAGGCGCTGACGCGCCTGGGCGCGATCGTTGAAAGCAAGGTCAAGCACATGGCGCGGCTGATCGACGACCTGCTCGAGGGCTCGCGCGTCAGCACCGGCAAGCTGCGGCTGGAATTGGGCCAGGTCGACCTGCGGGAAGTCGTCGCGCAGGCGGTGGAATCCTGCCGTCCGCTGATGGAGTGCGGGCAGCAAGAGCTCACCCTCGCGCTGCCGGCCGGACCCGTAAACCTGCGCGGCGATCCCGTGCGGCTGAGGCAGATCGTCAATAACCTGCTGGACAATGCATCGAAATATACCGGTAAGGGCGGCTCAATCTCCGTGGCAATGGCGGTGCAGGAACAGACCGTCAACGTCACGGTCACTGACAACGGCGTGGGCATCGCACCCGAGGTGCTGCCGACCATCTTCGACATGTTCGTGCAGGATACGCAAGATCGTGCCCTGTCCAACGGGGGCCTCGGCATCGGTCTCGCGGTGGTGCGCGACCTGGTGCAGGCGCACGGGGGCACTGTTAACGCCACCAGCGCCGGCAAGCAGCGCGGCAGCCAGTTCATCGTCCGTTTCCCGCTTGCGGGGCCGGTGGCTACGACAGAGGCTTGAAGCACGGCGCGCTTCGGCACTCCGGGTGGAATGCGCGACGCTGTTTTGCCACCATCACAACATCGGCGGAATGGGGTT
>JAICHS010000393.1 GCA_025924775.1 Rhodanobacteraceae bacterium | reverse complement strand
GCGTTGATGGCTTTCACCGAACCCATGGCGTTGCGCTCGATGCAGGGAATCTGCACCAGCCCGCCGATCGGGTCGCAGGTGAGCCCGAGATTGTGTTCCATGCCGATCTCGGCGGCGTTCTCGACCTGGCGCACGCTGCCGCCCAGCGCCGCGACCAGCGCACCACCGGCCATCGAACAGGCGACGCCCACCTCGCCTTGGCAGCCGACTTCCGCGCCACTGATCGAGGCATTTTCCTTGTAGAGGATGCCGATCGCACCGGCGGTCAGCAGGAAATCGATCACGCCGTCCTCGTCCGACTTCGGGCAGAAGCGGTCGTAATAGTGGAGCACCGCCGGAATGATGCCCGCCGCGCCGTTGGTGGGCGCGGTGACAACGCGCCCGCCCGCGGCGTTTTCCTCGTTGACCGCCAGCGCATACAGGTTCACCCAGTCCAGCACCGACAGCGGATCCTTCAGCCCGGCCTCGGGCCGGTCGCGCAGTTCCGCGTACATCGCCGGGGCGCGGCGCTTGACGTGCAGGCCACCCGGCAATTCGCCCGCCGAACGCAGGCCGCGCGCGACGCAGTCCTGCATGGCCTTCCAGATGCGCAGCAAGCCGGCACGGATGTCGGCGTCGCCGCGCCAGACCTTTTCGTTTTCCAGCATCAATTGCGCGATGGTCAGGCCGTGCCGCTCGCACAGCGCGATCAACTCATCGCCGGAATGGAACGGGTATGGCAGCGGCGTGGTGTCGGCCACGATGCGGTCGGCCGCGGCCTCGTCCTTGTTGACCACGAAACCACCACCCACCGAGTAGTAGTCGCGCGTGACGATGACCTCGCCGCCCGCGGCATAGGCGGTGTAGCGCATGCCGTTGACGTGGTACGGCAACTTTTGGCGCTTGTTCCAGAGCAGGTCGGCTTTCTCGCTGAAAGCGATTGCGCGCCGGCCGCCCAGGTTGATGCGCTGGCTCGCGCGTACGCGCTCCAGCAGCGGCGGAATCGCGTCGGGGTCGATCTGGTCCGGCCAGTGGCCTTCCAGTCCGCAGATCACCGCCTTGTCGGTGCCGTGGCCACGCCCGGTCGCCGCCAGCGAGCCATACAGCTCCACCGTCACGCGCACCGTGCGCTCGATGTCACCCGTCTCGGCCAACCAGCGTTCGACGAAGCGCGCGGCCGCGCGCATCGGCCCGATGGTGTGCGACGACGACGGCCCGATGCCGATCTTGAAGATATCGAAGACGCTGACAGCCATGCCGGTGTTTCCGCGAACGGATGGCACGCATTCTACGCTGGCGCCGGCATGTACCCGCGCGCTCGGCACCAATGACCACCGCCATGCGCGGCACGCGGCGGCAAGGCGTATGGTGCGCGCATTGCCCTTCCGCGACCGCCATCGCCATGACCGAAAACCGCCCTCCGAAACCCAACCCGCCTGCGCAAACCGATACGCCCGAAGATCCAGCGCGCCGTCGCTTGCTGGGTGCGCTGGCGATCACCGGTGCGGCCCTGGCGACCGGATGCCAGACGCTGGCGACGCCCGCGTCCGGTGGCACGGCCGCTGCGCCGGTTGGCGCCAATGCCGCCCTGGACGCCGCACTGCGCGAGCGCATCCAGCGGGTGGTGGTGATCTTCCTGGAGAACCGCAGCTTCAACAATCTGTTCGCCAGGTTCCCGGGCCTCGAGCAGCCGCTGGAAGGCCTCGCGCCGGAGCGCTTCGCGCAACGCGACCGCGACGGCAAGCTGCTGACGCGGCTGCCGCCGATCTGGCATGGGCTGGTGCCGCACGCGCAAACCGTCAACGGCAAGACGTGGCAGCTCGGCGAAGACGCGCTGGCCGGCCTGCCGAATGCACCGTGGCTGCTGCGCACCCCCGACGGCCAGCCGCTGCCGCACGAACTGGTCACCGCCAGCCCGATCCACCTGTTCTACCGCAACCAGATGCAGATCAACGGCGGCAAGAACGATATGTTCGTGGCCTGGGGCAACCACGGCGCGTTGCCGATGGGCTACTACGCGACCGACGCGGACAACTTCAACCTGTACCAGCTGGCGCGCGAGTACACCTTGTGCGACAACTTTTTCATGGGCGCCTTCGGCGGTTCGTTC
>JAICHS010000392.1 GCA_025924775.1 Rhodanobacteraceae bacterium | reverse complement strand
TCGGATGCGAAGTCCACGACGGTATAGGCGGGGATCTTCGCGGGAATGTAGGTGGCACCCGCACCGAAGGGCCGATTGGAATCCTGCCAGTACTGGGCAGCCGACGACACTGCCGTCAGGCTGACCTTGTAGCGATCGTCCACGCGCCAGGTGATGCCGGCCTTGGCGAGGTAACGCGGCGCATAGGCCGGAACCTTGCCCACCTGCCCCGGAATCACGCTGCGGGTGAAGCGCGCGTTCAACAGGCTAATGTTGAAAAAACCGTCCAGGTGCTGGCCGCGCGACGCTAGCGCAGTGGGTGCGAAGAAGTCGTAGTTGACCTGCCCTTCCAGTCCGCGGTTGCGGGTATCCCCGCTGTTGACTTCCAGCACGTCGGTCGCGTTGATGTGCTGGGCCTCGATGCGGTTCTTGAAGTCGATCCAGAACACGCTGACGTCGTAATACAGGCCGGTCACCGGCACGCCGTGCACGCCGGCCTCCCACGACAGGGCCCTGGACGGGTCCGGCGCGTGGCCGGGCACCACGTTGGCGAACGGCGAGGCCATGTCGAAATAGCGCAACGGACGCCAACCCTGCGACACGTTGAAATAGGTTTCGTTGCCTTGACCGAAATCGTTGCCGATGCCGATGCCGAACAACGGTACCGTGCGGGAATCCGATTCGTTGATCAACGGCCGCGACAGGAATGGCGGCCTGACCGTCTCGGCGACCGCGACGCGTTCGCGCTCCAGCCGAACCGACGGCACGATGTGGATTTCGTACGGCAACCGGAACACGTTTTCGGCGAACACCGAGTAGTAGTCGGACTGCCGCTGCTGCCGCAGGCGCGGCGTACCGGTGCGGTCGTGGCGATCGACATAGAGGTCGTCGCTGGTCCATTGGCGGAACGGATCGTCGCCATGGAACGCGACCATGCCGGCCGTGAAGGCGTTGCCGTCGCCCCAGCTCTTGCGCACACGCGCATCCACGCCGGTAGTGCGGAACTGCTCGTCCTGCAAGGTGGTTCTGCTTGGGGGCGGCGCGGGCGGCAGCGCGCCGTTGGCCGCGCGGCTGGCGAGATCCTGGTAGCCGGCCCACAGCTTGCCGATGAACAGCCAGCCGTTGCCCCATTCCTGCTGATGACCCAGCACGACCTGGTAACGATCGACCCAGTTGCGGTTCCACGGCGTTGGCGTCGCGTCTGGATCGGCCCGCCACTGCGGATAACTCAGCCGGCCGGCATCGCCGGAATCGGCATCGATCGCGTGCACGTCCAGCCAGCTGTACTGCTTGTCATTGGGACGGTATTCGACGTACAAGTCGGCCTGGCGCATCTGCGATTGCGCATTGTCGCGCGTGCCGTCGCTGCGCACGTAGCCAGCGTCAGCGCGCCAGGTCCACTTGCCCGCGCTGCCCTCCAGCGCGTTCCACGTCGAATACAGGCCATGGTCGCCGAATACCTGTTCGGTGCTGGCCGTGAACGGCGTGCCGGGCTTGGGCCGCTTCGACACCAGATTGATCACGGGCGCGGGTTCCGGCCCGTACAACAGGCTGGCACCGCCGCGGATCAGCTGCACGTCCGCGATGCCCTGCATCATCGGCATCGCATACAACGTCGGAAAGCCGATCCAGTCGGATTCCAGTGGAATGCCATCCTGCATCACTAGCACGTATTCCGACTCCTGGGGGTTACCGAGCCCGCGGTAGCTCAGGTTGAATTGCGTCGGCGTCGGTTGCTGCGATACCAGCACGCCCGGCGAGCGCGCAAACAACTGCGCCAGGTTGTTGCCGACGATGGTGGGCTGCCGGTCGAGGTGCGTCACGCTGGCTTTCTTGGTGACGGTGATCTCGGTACCCGACACCTCGGGCATCTGATGCTTCAATTTGGCCGCGACATATTTGCGCCAATCGTAAGGCTGCTTGCCTTTGACGTTGACGGTGGGCAATGTTTGGGCCGCCTGCGCACCCGCGCCGCTTGCGGTCGCACCATCGGCAGCCTGCGCGCCAACCGGGCCACTGGCACCAAGCAACGTGCAGAAGATGGCGATGTGCAGCCAGGAGTCGTGGGGCAGGGTCGGTATCGCTTGTGGCATGGTCGGACTCAATGCTCTCT
>JAICHS010000391.1 GCA_025924775.1 Rhodanobacteraceae bacterium | reverse complement strand
GGGCGTTCGTTCCTGGTGATCACGCACTACCAGCGCCTGCTGGATTACATCGTGCCGGACTTCGTGCACGTGCTGGCCGACGGTCGCATCGTCGAAAGTGGTGACGCGCAACTTGCGCGCGAACTGGAAGCGCACGGTTACGCGTGGGTGCGCGAGCACACCGCCACGGAGGCCACCGCGTGAACGCGCCCGCGCCCTTCGTGCAGGCCATGCACGACGCGGCGGCCTCGCTGCGCCTGCCGGGCAGCGGCCTGGCGTGGCTGGATGCCGCCCGCGGCGAGGCTTTGCACGCGGCGGGCGAACGGGGACTGCCGACCCAACACAACGAGCTGTGGAAATACACGCCGCTGCGCGCGCTGGCGCAACGCGCGTATGTCGTGGGCGACCCGGGCGCTGCCACGCGCCCCATCGCCGCCGAATGGTTGCCGTTGCCGCAAGTGCCGGGTCCGCGCGTCGTCTTCGTCAATGGCGCGTTCCGCGCCGACCTTTCGCAGCTCGATGCGCTGCCCGAGGGCGTGCGCGTGCAGTCGTTGGCGGCTGCGTTGCACGATGCGCCCGAGCCTTTGCGTTTCTTGCTGGACAAGCACGCGGATGCCGCCGACGACGGCTTCACGCTGTTCAACCGCGCGCTCGCGGCCGACGGCATGGTGCTGCGCGTCGCCGCGGGCATGGACGTGGCCGAGCCGCTGCACGTGGTGCACGTCGGGGTGCCGGCCGCGGCCGCGACGGCTTGGCACCTGCGCAGCCTGGTGGAGCTGGGCGAGGGTGCGCGCCTGCAGCTGATCGAGCGTCACGTGGGCCTTCCCGAAACCGGCCATCTCGCCAATCTGGTGCGCGACATTAGCGTACGCGAACACGCGCACCTTGACTGGACCATCATCCAGCAGGCGGGTGCGGACGCAACGTTGCTGCGATGCAGCCGGGTGCGCCTGCACGACGATGCGGGGGTCGATCTGCACGCATTGGAACTTGGCGGCAAGCTGGTGCGGCACGAGGTCCGCGTGGAGCTGGCTGGCGCGCGCGCGCGCTTCACCAGCCACGGCGCGTTCGTGTTGCACGGCCGCCAGCATGCCGACATGGAAATACTGGTCAGCCACATGGGCCGTGACACTTTCAGCAGCGCCGAATGGCGCGGTGTCGCCGACAACCGTGCGCGCGGCGTGATGCACGGTCGCATCCTGGTGCAGCCGGGCGCTGACGGCGCGGATGGCAGCTTCTACAACAAGAACCTGCTGCTGTCGCCGGACGCCGAAATCGACACCCGGCCGGCGCTGGAGATCTACGCCGACGAGGTCAAGGCCAACCACGGCGCGACGGTGGGCCAGCTCGACGACCATGTGCTGTTCTACCTGCGTTCGCGCGGCATTCCGCTGGAACTGGCGCGCCGCATGCTGGTGCGCGCGTTCTGCTCGGTGGCGTTGGACGACATCCAGCCGGCGGCATTGCGCGAGCATTGTGAAACGCTGCTGGCCGAACACTTGCCGGAGGTGGCCGCATGAACGCATCGCCGAAATTGGTCCGGGTGACGGAGCAGGGCGTTGATTGGGCGAAGGTGCGCGCGGACTTTCCGACCCTGAAGCGCACGGTGCATGGCAAGCCGCTGGTGTACCTGGACAATGCCAACACCGCGCAGAAGCCGCGGCAGGTGATCGAGGCGGTCGACGATTTCTACCGCAATCACAACGCCAACGTCTCGCGTGCGGTGCACCAGCTGGGCGAAGAGGCGACCGCGTTGTACGAGGGCGCGCGCGACAAGCTGGCCGCGTTCCTGGGCGCCAACCGCCGTGACGAGATCGTGTTGACGTCCGGCACCACGATGGCGACCAACTTGGTGGCATACAGCTATCTGCTGCCGCGCCTGAAGCCCGGCGACGCGGTGCTGGTGACGGCCATGGAGCACCATGCCGACATCGTGCCGTGGCAGCTCGTCTGCAAGCTGACCGGCGCGCACCTGAAGGTCGCGCCGATCACCGAGTCGGGCGAACTGATCGTCGATGAGTTCGTCGCGGCCCTGACGCCGGAAGTGAAGTTTGCCGGCGTGGCGCACGTGTCCAACGTGCTCGGCACCGTCAATCCCGTGAAGGAACTGGCGCGCGAATG
>JAICHS010000390.1 GCA_025924775.1 Rhodanobacteraceae bacterium | reverse complement strand
TTACACCTCGGGGCGGGCCGCAAGTTTTTGCGACGCGGACGGCGAGCCCGTGTTGCACATCGAATTCGGGCAGCCCTACGCCGAAACCTTGCGACGCCGGGTGCTGGACGCTGCGCACGCGGCGGGCGTCGCGGTGGTCGCCGGCGGCTGCTACGGCGCGACCCAGGGCCCGCGGCTGGAAACGCGCGCCGAGATTGCGCGCATGCGCCGGGACGGTTGCGACCTGGTGGGGATGACCGGCATGCCGGAAGCCGCGTTGGCGCGCGAGCGTGACATGGATTACGCCTGCCTCGCCGTGGTCGCCAACTGGGCGGCCGGCTGCGGGCCGGATCCGGACGCGCCGATCAGCCTTGACGAAATCCACGCGCACCTCGACGCGGCGACGGCGCAGGTGCCGGCCATCGTGCGCGCACTTCTGGCAGCTTGAGAGAACGTCATCACGAAACGCCGCTTGCACGCGGCGAAACTCCGGCTGATACTTTGCGCACGGCGAACGACAAGCCGGGAAACGGATCGTTGGAGAGGGGGTTTCGGAAATGGCAGTGGGTACCGTGAAGTGGTTCAACGACGCCAAGGGCTTCGGTTTCATCACCCCCGATGGTGGTGGTCCCGATGTCTTCGTGCATTTTTCCGCGATTCGCGCGCAGGGCTTTCGCAGTCTGAAGGAAGGCCAGCGCGTCAAGTTTGAAATCGTGCAAGGCCCGAAGGGTGCGCAGGCCGCGGACGTATCGGCCGAAGGCGAAACCGCTTCGGCCGCGTGATTCATTCGCGGCGGTCGCCGAGAGGGCTTCCCGGACTGCTTGTTCGAAGCGGTCGCAGTGGACGGTTTTGCCAGGGACGTTCCCTCTGGGCCGGACGCGCGTGGAATCGGCCCGCGGGACGGGCGGCCCGCCGAGGCCGCGGTCGAAGGTGACCGCAGGGTCACGCCGCGAACTGCAGCCGCGCCAATTCCGCGTACAGCCCGCCCGCGCGCAGCAGTTCGTCGTGGCTGCCATCGGCCACGATCCGCCCCTGGTCCAGCACCACGATGCGGTCGGCGCGTTGCACGGTGGCCAGCCGATGCGCGATCACCAGCGTGGTGCGGCCGTGGCCCGCGTGTTCCAGTGCGGACTGGATCGCCGCTTCCGATTGCGCGTCCAGGCTTGACGTGGCCTCGTCCAGCAATAGCACCGGCGCATCCTTCAGGATCGCGCGCGCGATCGCGATGCGCTGGCGCTGGCCGCCGGACAGCCGCACGCCACGTTCACCCAGTTGCGTGTCGAAACCTTCGGGCTGATCGTCAAGGAATTCCAGCGCCTCCGCCGCGCGCGCCGCGGCACGCACGGCGGAGGCGTCGGCATCGCGGCCAAAGCGGATGTTGTCGGCGGCGCTGGCACCGAAGATCACGGTTTCCTGCGGCACCAGTGCCAGCGCGCCGCGCAGCGCGTCCAGCCGCAGTGCGCGCAGGTCCACGCCATCCAGAGTGATGCGCCCGCGTTGCGGGTCGTGGAAGCGCAGCAGCAGGTTGAACACCGTGCTCTTGCCCGCGCCCGACGGCCCGACCAGCGCCACGGTTTCACCCGGATGGATGCGCAATGAAAAATCGTGCAGCGCCGGCGTGTCCGGGCGCGACGGATAGTGGAACGCGACGTGGTCGAATTCGATCGCACCACGCGCCGGTTGCGGCAGCGCCTGCGGCTGCGCCGGATCGGCGATCGATGCCCGCTCCGCCAGCAGTTCGCTGATGCGGCCCATCGAGCCGGCCGCGCGCAGCACGTCACCCCAGACACCGCCCAGTGCGCCCACCGAACCCGCGGCCATCACCGCGTACAGCATGAACTGGATCAGCCGGCCAGCGTCCAGCGACCCCGCCAATACGTCGCGTGCGCCGCCCCACAGCACCAGCGTCACCGCGCCGAAGATCAGCACGATCACGCCGCCCGTCAGGATCGCGCGTGCGGTAATCCTTCGTTGCGCCGCGTGCAGCGCACGCTGCACCGCGTCGATGTAACGCGCGCTTTCGATGCCCTCACGCGCATACGCCTTCACCGCGTGGATCGCGTTCAGGGTCTCGTTGGCGATCGCGCTGGTGTCCGCGATGCGGTCCTGGTTGGTGCGCGAAAGG
>JAICHS010000389.1 GCA_025924775.1 Rhodanobacteraceae bacterium | reverse complement strand
CGCGACCACGCGGTGCACCTGATGACCGACATTCCGCGGCTGCGAAGCGGCCACGTCGGCGCGCAGTTCTGGTCGGTGTGGATTCCAGCCGAAACCACCGGCCCCGCGGCCATACAGATGACGCTGGAGCAGATCGACCTCGTGCACAACCTGGCAACGAAGTATCCGCAGACTTTTGCGATGGCCTACACTGCCGACGACATCGACCGCATCGAAAAGTCCGGCCGCATCGCCAGCCTGATCGGGGTCGAAGGCGGCCACCAGATCAACAACTCGCTGGCCGTGTTGCGCGACTACTACCGGCTGGGCGCGCGCTACATGACGCTGACCCATTTCAAGAACACCGAATGGGCCGACTCCGCCACCGACCAGCCGAAGCACCACGGATTGACGCCGTTCGGGCGCAGCGTCGTGCGTGAAATGAACCGCCTGGGCATGCTGGTGGATCTCAGCCACGTTGCCCCTGCCACCATGCGGGCCGCCATTGAAACCTCGCGGGCACCGGTGATGTTCTCGCACTCCAGTGCCCGCGCGCTGGATGATCATCCGCGCAACGTGCCCGACGACGTACTGCGTATGGTCAAGCAGAACCACGGCATCGTGATGGTGAACTTCTACCCGACGTTCGTCTCGCAGGTCGTCGCACGGTGGCAGGCCGAACGCGCCGGTGCGTCCGCGCAGTTCGACGCGCTGTACATCGGCCAGCCCGACCGCGCCAAGGCCGCGCTGGATGAGTGGCTCCAGGCGCACCCGCAACCCCACGCCACGCTCGCGCAGGTTGCCGACCACATCGAACACATCCGCAAGGTCGCGGGGGTGGAAAGCGTCGGCATCGGCAGCGACTTTGATGGCATTGAAGCCACGCCAGCCGGCCTGGACGGCGCCGACAAGTACCCCGCGCTGTTCGTCGAACTTGCACGCCGTGGCTGGAGCGACGACGAACTGGCCGATCTGGCCGGCCGCAACCTGCTGCGCGTGCTGCGCCAGGCCGAACAGGTCGCGGCAAAACTGCAGGCGCAGGAACAGCCGTCCAACGCGACCCTCGAACTGGATGCCGCCACCGTGTCAGCTGGGGCCGCCTCCCTCTAGCGTCGCCGCGGCGTCACGATGCCTTGATGACGATGCCTTCCACCCGATCGCGTCCCCCGCGCTTGGCCGTGTACAACGCAACGTCCGCCCGCTGCAACAAGCCGTCGAGGCTGTCGCCAGGCCGGGCCAGCGTCACGCCGCAACTGATCGTTGCGCGGCAACGGCCAAACAGTGGTTCCGCCGCGATCCGACTGCGCAACGCTTCGGCCAAGGTTTCAGCTGCACCGGCGTCGACGTTGCGCGCCACCGCCACGAATTCGTCGCCCCCCCAGCGTCCGAGGCTGTCCCTGCTGCGGAACACCTCGCCCGCGCGCGCCGCCAACGCGGCCAGCACCTTGTCGCCACCGCCGTGGCCCAACTGGTCGTTGATCGCCTTGAAATGGTCAACGTCGAACAGCATCACGGCGAAGCCACGGCCGCGCTCACCGCAGCGCGCAAGCTCTTCCATCATGAGCGCCGCCATGTGGCGCCGGTTGGACAACCCGGTCAACTCATCCGTGTTCGACAGGCGTGCCAGCTGATCGACTGCCTGTTGCGCCTGCCGCAACCGGTACTGATAGCTGGAAAAGAAATACAGCGCGGCGATCAGTACCGCCGACACGAAATGCAACTGCAAGGTGAGGTTGCCATATGGTGCATCCTCGGCGCGCAGCATGTAGGGCAGGCTGGTGCCGAAGAACAGCGCCAGCATGGCCGTTGAAATGAACAGCCCCGTCTTGTGGTCGGTCAACGTGAAGGCAAACACGTACACGATTGGAATCCACAAGTACAGCGGCGGCAGGCGAAGGCCCGCGCCGTAGCGCGGCGAGTACATCGCCAACGCCATGCACACGGCGAAAATGACGACTGCCACCAGCAGGCAACCGGCCTCGATCGCACGTTGTGGCAGCAGCCTCCACCATGCCGCCACCCACAACGCCACCAGCAACAGCGTTGCGACCAGCTGTACCCGGCCCAGGGCGGGCGTCAGCATGCCGCGCACGCCCATGACCGCCCAGCCGATGACCGTACTGGCCAGCGCCAGCACGATGATCACCAGATTCATTCCGCGTTTGAATGAATCGATGGAAGGCGTG
>JAICHS010000388.1 GCA_025924775.1 Rhodanobacteraceae bacterium | reverse complement strand
GTGATTCCCACGGACACGCGGCGGCCGTTCGACATCCACGAGGTGATCGCGCGCATCGTCGATGGCTCGGATTTCCACGAGTTCAAGGCGCGCTACGGCAAGACCCTGGTCACGGGCTTTGCCCACATCCACGGGTATCCCGTCGGCATCGTCGCCAACAACGGCATCCTGTTTTCGGAAAGCGCACTCAAGGGCGCACATTTCATCGAGCTGTGCAACCAGCGCAACGTCCCGCTGGTGTTCCTGCAAAACATCACCGGCTTCATGGTCGGCAAGAAGTACGAACAGGCGGGCATCGCGAAAGACGGCGCCAAGATGGTCACCGCGGTCGCCTGCTCGCACGTGCCGAAGTTCACCGTGGTGATCGGTGGCAGCTTCGGCGCCGGCAACTACGCGATGTGCGGCCGTGCCTATGGCGCGCGCTTCCTGTGGATGTGGCCGAACGCACGCATCTCGGTGATGGGCGGCGAGCAGGCCGCGTCGGTACTGGCCACGGTGAAGCGCGACGGCATCGAGAAGCGTGGTGGGCAGTGGTCACAGGACGAGGAAGAGGCGTTCAAGGCGCCCATCCGCGAACAGTACGAGCGCCAGGGCAGCCCCTACTACTCCAGCGCGCGCCTGTGGGATGACGGCATCATCGACCCGGTCGACACGCGCCGGGTGCTGGGACTTGCCATCTCGGCCGCGATGAACGCACCGATCGAACCGCAGCGCTACGGCGTGTTCCGGATGTAATACCACCGGGGCTGTCGCGCACAGCGCCAGCCGTTGTGGACCCGCCGTGGCTTGCTGGCACCCCGCAATCGCTGTTACATAGTGTCGCAGCCATTCGGCGGCGATCCCGGCCCACCCATGCCACACCCCATGTTTGCCAGTCCGCTGGCACAGCGTTTCCGCCCACTGGTATGGCTTGGCGCCTGTTTCATCGCCATCGCGTTCGTCACGCGGTGGATCCTGCTGCTGATGACGGGCCACGGCATTCCACCCAATCCGCTCTATTGGTTGTACGCGTTCGGTGTCGGGCTGGGCTACGACCTCGTGACATTCGTGTACTTCGCGTGGCCGCTGGTGGTGTTCCTGTGGCTGGTGCCGGCGCAACCGGGCCGCCGGCCGGGATGGCTGCGCTGGGCGCTGTATGCGCTCGTCGTCGTCGCCTTGTGCGCCGCTTGCGTCGGTTACCTGCACTGGCAATACGAAGCCAACTTCAAGACGGTATGGCCGGTCCTGTTGCCATTCATGTTCGTGCTCCCGCTGGCGGCATTCACCTACGGCTCGCGCGTTGGGCAGTGGGTGCTCTACGCCTTCTGCCTGCTGCTGCTGTTCGGTCTGCTGTTTGTCGGCGCCTCCGAACTGACGTTCTGGAACGAATTCGGCACGCGCTTCAACTTCATCGCCGTCGACTACCTCGTCTACACCAGCGAAGTGATCGGCAACATCGAAGAATCGTATCCCGTGGGCTTGTGGCTTGCACTGCTTGCGGTGACTGCGCTGGTGATCCTTTTCGTCACCCGCCGCAGCCTGCGCACGCGCGGGGATCACAGTCGCTGGGGGCCGCGTACGCTGGTCGTGGTTGCGTGGCTGGTCGTCACGGTCGTGACCGCGTTCGGGGTCAACGCCAGCATGAAGGACGCCACCCGGAACGCCTACGTCAACTCACTGGCGGGCAACGGTATCTATCAATTCTTCGCGGCCTTCCGCAACGAAGAGCTGAACTTCCACCGCTTCTACCAATCACTGCCCGACCACCAGGCCTACGCCACCGTACGCACGCTGCTGCAGACGCCGAACGCAACATTCGTCGACAGCGATCCACATGACCTCACGCGCGCCATACGCAACCCGGGTCAGGAGCAGGATCTCAACGTCGTGCTGATCACGGTGGAAAGCCTGTCGGCAAGCTACCTTGGCGTGTTCGGCAACCCCAAGGGGTTGACTCCCAATCTCGACCGGTTGGCGGACCAGAGCCTGTTTTTTGACAACACTTACGCCAACGGCACGCGCACCGTGCGCGGTCTGGAGGCGGTGACGTTGTCGGTTCCGCCGACGCCGGGGAATTCGCTGATCCACCAGAAACACAACGAAAACCTGTTTTCCCTGGGCCGGGTCTTAGACGCACACGGCTACGTGTCGGAATTCGTCTATGGCGGCTTCGGCGAATTCGACAACATGAACACCTTCTTC
>JAICHS010000387.1 GCA_025924775.1 Rhodanobacteraceae bacterium | reverse complement strand
GGTGACCTTGCGCGGCACCCCCGGCGATGCCGAAGCCGTGCGCGGGCTGCAACGCAACCTGCACACCTTGAAGGGCGGCGCGCGGGTGGTCGGAGTTTCGCAGGTGGGCGATCTGGCGCACGCGATGGAAACCCTGCTGGAGAAGGCGGGCGATCGCAAGCGCGCGCTGGAACCCATCGAGGTGGATTCGCTCGAGCGTGGCTTTGATCGACTGCGCGAGATGGTCGAGCGCATCCAGCAGAGTCGCGCGGTGGCGACGCCGGTCAACGCCATTGAGCGCTTCAACACGCTGGCCGCGGGCCGACCCGTGAAGGGTGCACCTTCGCCGGCCGAAGCCGTCGCCGCGCCGGTCGTGGCGGAGGCGAAACCCGCACCGCGCGTGGCGCCACGGCTGATCGATACCGAGGCGCATGCCACGGCGGAATTGATCCGCGTGCGTTCCGACCTGCTCGATTCACTGGTCAACGCGGCCGGCGAGGCGTCGATCTATCGTGCACGCCTGGAACAGCAGGTCGGCAACTTCCGCTTCAACCTGGTCGAGCTGGACCAGACGGTGGCGCGCCTGCGCGAACAGTTGCGCAAACTCGAGATCGAAACCGAAACGCAGATCCTGTCGCGCTACCAGCGCGAGAACGAGGCTGGCGAAGGCGCGACGTTCGATCCGCTGGAACTCGATCGCTTCTCCAACCTGCAGCAGTATTCGCGCGCGTTGGCCGAGTCGGTATCCGACCTGGCTTCGATCCAGGACATCCTGGACGACCAGACGCGTCAATCCGAAACCTTGTTGCTGCAGCAGTCGCGCGTCAATTCGGATTTGCAGGACGGCCTGATGCGCACGCGCATGGTGCCGTTTGAATCCATGGTGCCGAACCTGCGGCGCACCCTGCGGGGCGCCGCCGACGAACTGGGCAAGCGCGCCCAGTTGCGCGTGGAAGGTGCACAGGGCGAAATGGACCGCAGCGTGCTGGAGCGCATGAAGGCGCCGTTCGAGCACATGCTGCGCAACGCGCTCACCCACGGCATCGAAGCGCCGGCCGAGCGTGTGGCGCGCGGCAAGCCCGCGGAAGGCACGGTCACCATCGCCGTCGGGCGGCAGGGCACCGAGGTGCTGGTGCGGGTGTCCGACGATGGCGCGGGCTTTGACCGCGAGGCGATCCGCGCCAAGGCCATCCAGCGTGGCTTGTTGAAGCCGGACGCGCAGGTCTCGGATGGCGAGCTGTTCAATTTCGTGCTGCAAACCGGCTTTTCCACCGCCAGTGAGGTCAGCCAGCTGGCCGGCCGCGGCGTGGGGATGGACGTGGTCGCCAACGAGATTCGCCAGCTCGGGGGTTCGCTGGCGATCGAATCCGAGCGCGGCCGTGGCACCACCTTCAACATCCGCCTGCCGTTCACGCTGGCGGTCACGCAGGCCATCACCGTGCGCGCGGGCGAAACCACGTTTGCGGTGCCGATGACCTCGGTGCAGGCGGTGTCGCGCATCCGTCGCCAGGAAATGGCCGAACGCCTGGCCTCGGGCGAACGCACGCTGGTCTACGCCGGCCAGGAATACGCATTGCACGATCTATCCGAGCTGCTCGGCTTCGGCGCCGCCGGTGCTCCGGACGATGGCGCGGGCCAGTTGCCGCTGCTGATGGTGCAGGCGGGCGACCTGCGCGCCGCGATCCATATCGACAGCGTGATCGGTTCGCGTGAAATCGTGGTCAAACCGGTCGGGCCGCAAATCAGCAACGTACCCGGCATGTTCGGCGCCACCATCATGGGCGATGGCTCGGTGATGCTGATCCTGGACCTCGCGCCGCTGGTACGCCACTTCATGGCCGCACAGGCGATCGCGGCGGCGCCCGCCGTGCCGAGCGATGCGGCCGAGGTGCCGGTGGTTACCGCCGTGCCACCGCGCAGCGAGCCGCAGGGTCCGCGCCTGGTCATGATGGTGGACGATTCGATCACCATGCGCAAAGTCACCACCCGCGTGCTCGAACGCGAGCAACTGGAAGTCATCACCGCGAAGGACGGCGTGGACGCGCTGGAGAAACTGCAGGAGCGCGTGCCCGACGTGATGCTGCTCGACATCGAAATGCCGCGGATGGACGGTTTCGAACTGGCCACGCACATGAAAAACGATGCGCGTTTCCGGAGCGTACCGATCATCATGATCACCTCGCGTACCGGCGAGAAGCACCG
>JAICHS010000386.1 GCA_025924775.1 Rhodanobacteraceae bacterium | reverse complement strand
GTGCCGCTGCTGGGATGATCCAGGTCCAGGTAGGCCTGGCGCAAGCGCGGGATGGCCTGTTGCTGGCTGAAGGCGCCGGCGCCGTTGAAGCCGCCGAAAAAGTCCATCTCGATGCGGCCGCCGCCGGTCCAGCCATCGGCCAACCGGGCGCCGCTGAAGTCCAGCCAGAACCGCGTGTTGCGGACGTCGCCACCGCTCAGCGAACCCGACGGGCCGGGCACGGGGTACTCGGCGTTCTGGCCATTGCCGAAGATGAAACTGCGGTCCTGATGGAAAACCGTGGCGTTGATGAAACCGTGCAACGCCACCTTGATGCCTGGCGCGGTGCTGAACACCGGCGCCGCAGGCGCGGCTGCGGTTTGGGTTTGGGCCACCTTCTGCGCGGCCGCGCTGGCCTGCGCCGCTTGCGCGGTGGCCTGTTCCGTTGCGGCGTGCTGGGCCTGGATTTCAGTCTTCAGCTGCTCCAGTTCCTGCTGCAGCTGATCCACGCGTTGTTCGAGCGCACGCTCGCGCGCGCTCGAGGAACCGCTTTGGGTGTTCGTCTGGGCGCTGACGGTGAATGGCAGCAGCAGCCCACCGACAACGGCGAGTACGAGCGCTTTTCGTTGCATCGACCACTTGGGCGTGTTCACGCGATTGCCTCCCCGCCGCTGGTCGTGGGAGTGTGCTCAACACCGCAGGCCTGTGCCTATTAGCCAAACGTCGAATTTCGACCAAAGTCGAATGCCGCTGCCTCAAGAAGACACGGGCGCGGTCCAGGCTGGGCGGGACACGCGGCGTTCGTCGCGTGTCCCCTCGGGACGCGGGTTGGCTGTCGGCTCAGGCGGTGGCGCCGATGTGTTCGCGGGTGTCGGCAAAGGTGACCTGTGGCCAGCGTTCCTGCGCCAACTGCAGGTTCACGCGGGTGGGGGCCAGATATACCAGCTGTTCGGCGGCGTCCAGCGCCAGGTACAGCGCGTTGCGCTCGCGGAATTCGGCCAGCTTTTTGGCATCGTCGCAATACACCCAGCGGGCCGTGGTGATGCCGACGTTCTCGAACGCGCAATCGACGTTGTATTCATCCTTCAACCGGTAGGCCGCGACGTCGAACTGCAGCACGCCGACCGCGCCGAGGATCAGGTCGTTCGACATCACCGGGCGAAAGAACTGCGTCGCGCCTTCCTCCGAAAGCTGCGCCAGGCCCGCGCGCAGCGCCTTCATCTTCAAGGGGTCGTTGAGGCGCGCACGGCGAAACAGCTCCGGCGCGAAGTTGGGAATGCCCGTGAAGACGAGTTTCTCGCCTTCGCTGAAGCTGTCACCAATCGAAATGGTGCCGTGGTTGTGCAGGCCGATCACGTCGCCGGGCCAGGCTTCCTCAGCGATCTCGCGTTCGGACGCCATGAAGGTCAGTGCATTCGCAAGCTTCACTTCCTTGCCCGTGCGCACCTGCAGCGCCTTCATGCCCGACGTGTAGCGGCCCGAACACACCCGCAGGAAGGCCACGCGGTCGCGGTGCGCCGGATCCATGTTGGCCTGGATCTTGAACACGAAGCCCGAAAGTTTGCCTTCTTCGGGCGACACCGCGCGCGTTGCCGCGGGACGCGGCCGGGGTGACGGCGCGTGGGCGACGAAGAAGTCCAGCAGCGGCTGCACGCCGAAGTTGTTGACGGCCGAGCCGAAGAACACCGGCGTCTGTCGGCCCGCGAGGTATTCGGCCTCGTCGAACGGGTGCGAGGCGCCTTCCACCAGTTCCAGCTCCTCGCGCAGCTCGGCCAGCATGTCGGCGCCGATGCGGCGCTCGAGTTCGGGGTCGTCGAGGCCCTTCAGGATCGTCGAATCCTGGCGCGTGAAATTGCGCCCCGATTCGTACAGGTGCACTTCGTCGTCGATGAGGTGATAGACGCCCTTCAGGCGTTTGCCCATGCCGATCGGCCAGGTCACCGGCGCGCACTGGATCTTCAGCACCGATTCCACCTCGTCCAGCAGCTCGACCGGCGAGCGGCCCTCGCGGTCGAGCTTGTTGATGAAGGTCATGATCGGCGTGGTGCGCAGCCGGCAGACCTCCATCAGCTTGATGGTGCGTTCCTCGACGCCCTTGGCGCAGTCGATCACCATCAGCGCCGAGTCGACCGCGGTCAGCACGCGATACGTGTCCTCGCCGAAGTCGGCGTGACCCGGCGTATCGAGCAGATTGACCACGCGGCCTTCGTACGGAAACTGCATCACCGAACTTG
>JAICHS010000385.1 GCA_025924775.1 Rhodanobacteraceae bacterium | reverse complement strand
GTACTCGCGCAGGATGTAGCGGTCGAGGATGGAAAGTCGTGGCATCGGCTAGACTGGTCGTTTGCGAACAGGTTTCGCAGTGTAGTGGCACGCACCTGTTTGCCTGTTCTTCCAGGAGTGTATTGCGATGCTTGAATTCAGCCAGAGTTCCGCCGCCCCCGACGCCGTGGGCAGCGCATGCGTGGTGGTGGGCGTGTTCGAAGACGCGACATCGCCGGCCGCGGCAGCGGTGGATGCTGCCGGTGGCGGCGTGCTGGCGCGGCTCAAGACCTCAGGCGATCTCACGGGCAAACCGGGTGCCACGCTGGTGCTGCATGGGATTCCCGGTGTCAAGGCGCCGCGCGTCGTGCTGGTGGGACTGGGACGCAAATCCGCGCTGGACGCACACGCTTTCCTGCGCGCCTGCAACGACGCGGGCAACGCGCTGAAGTCGCTGCCGGTGATCGACGCCACTGTGTACTTGCCGGAAGTCGACGTCACCGGTCACGATGCAGGTTGGCGCGCGCGCACCTGCGCGCTGGCGATCGATCACGCCTGCTTCCGTTACACCGCGACGCTGAAACCCGCCAACGCGGATGCGCCGCGCCTCGCAAAGCTCGCGCTTGCCGCGGGCGCAGACGTGGCGCAAGGCATCACGCAGGCGCGCGCCATCGCACGCGGCGTCACCTTCGCGCGCGAACTCGGCTGCCTGCCGCCCAACCTGTGCACGCCCACCCACATCGCGGCGCAGGCGAAAACCATCGCCGACGAGCACGCTGAATCGGTCACGCTGGAAGTGCTGGAGCGCGCCGACATGCAGAAGCTCGGCATGGGCGCGCTGCTGGCGGTGTCCTCGGGCTCCGCCACGCCGCCGAAATTGATAGTGCTGCAATACAAGGGCGCGGGCGATGCGAAGCCGCATGCACTGGTCGGCAAGGGCGTCACCTTCGACGCCGGTGGCCTGAACATCAAGCCGACCGGCTCAATGGAGGAAATGAAGTACGACATGTGCGGCGCGGCCGGCGTGCTCGGCGCTTTCCTTGCGGCGATCGAGATGAAGCTGCCGATCAACCTCGTGTGCGTGGTGCCTTCGGTCGAAAACGCCGTCGATGGCGCTGGCTACCGTCCCAGCGACGTACTGCGCACCCACGCCGGCATCACGGTGGAAGTGTTGAACACCGACGCGGAAGGGCGCCTCATCCTCTGCGATGCGCTGGCCTACACATGCAAGCGTTTCGCGCCTGCGGCGCTGGTCGATGCGGCGACGCTCACGGGCGCCTGCGTGGTCGCGCTGGGTGCGCACGCCTCCGGCTTGTTCAGTGCGGACGACGAACTCGCCGATGCATTGCTCGCCGCCGGCAATGCTTCGCTCGATCGCGCGTGGCGGCTGCCGCTGTGGAACGATTACAGCAACCAGCTCGAATCGGCGTTCGCGGACATCGCCAACATCGGCGGCAAGAACGCCGGCGCGGTGACCGCCGCGCTGTTCCTGTCGCACTTCACCGAAGGCACGCGCTGGGCGCACCTCGACGTCGCTGGCACGGCGTGGGTACCGGGCCGCAAGGGTTATGCGACGGGAAGACCGGTGCCGTTGCTGGCGCAGTGGTTGATGGATTGCGCTGCATGATTGAACCCTCTCTCCCGACCGAGAGCCGTCGGGGGAGAGGGAGACAAAGACGATCAGGACTATGAACCGCCCGACGCCGGCGCCTGCACCCGGAGCTCGTTGTTCACGCTGGTGACGCCCGACACTTTCGATGCAATGCTTGCGGCGTGATCGCGGTCGGCTTCCGAGTCGACTGTTCCGGACATGGTGACGACGCCATGGTCGGTGCTTACGTCCAGCTTCAGGGTCTTGAGGCCGGCGTCGTTCGCGAGCGCCGCCCTTACCTTGGTCGTGATCGCGGCATCGCCGGCCGATTTCTTGGCGGCGTGCGCAAGTTGCTTGGCGGCGGCATCGGCGCCCCGGCCGAATTGCTTGGCGCCCTGCTTCATCTGTTCGGCGGCGCTTGAGGGAGCCTGGGATTGCTGGCAGTCGGCAAGGCCGGCCACTGCGATGGCGAGGGCGACAGTCAACGAGACATTGCGGGGGATCATGCGGAGCATGCCTGTCTGGATGGTGTGGTGGCGGATCGCGTGCACGCGTTCTACGTCAATTTCATCGCGTCGTCCAGCGTGTCGCGCAAACCTTCCGCATCGAGGGGACGGCTGAGCCATCCCTCACCACACCTGAATTCCGCG
>JAICHS010000384.1 GCA_025924775.1 Rhodanobacteraceae bacterium | reverse complement strand
TCCCCTTCTCCCTCCGGGAGAAGGTGGCGCGCAGCGCCGGATGAGGGTACGAGCACTTGCGCTGCCAGTTTCGTGCAGAAGATGTGGCGCCATGAATGAGCGGACCCTCACCCGCCCCTTCGGGGCACCCTCTCCCGGAAGGGAGAGGGATTCTACGCATCTGACCTTCAAGCGATGACCGCAACGACTGCCCACGCTGACCCCGCATCCGCTGACAAGGCGTGCTGGGACGGCATCGATCTTGCGGCCCTGGCGCGGCGCGTGGGCACGCCTTGCCAAGTCTATTCCGCGAGCGCGATCCGCACGCGCATCGACACGCTGCAAACGTCGCTGCACGGGTTGGACGCGCAGGTCTGCTACGCGGCCAAGGCCAATTCCAACATCGCCATCCTGCGGCTGATGGCCGACGCGGGCCTGGGCGCCGACATCGTATCGGGCGGTGAGCTGTGGCGTTGCCTGCGCGCCGGCATTCCGGCCGGGCGCATCGCGTTTTCCGGCGTGGGCAAGACCGCTGATGAAATCGCTGGCGCACTGGATGCCGGCATTGCGCGCTTCAACCTCGAATCAGCCGACGAACTGCAGCTGCTGCAACACGTCGCGTCGGCGCGCAGCGTGGTCGCGCACGCCTCCGTGCGCATCAACCCCGACGTGGATGCACATACCCACGCGAAGATCTCCACCGGCAAGTCGGAAAACAAGTTCGGCGTCGGCATCGACGAGGCGCGCGAATGGTTTGCCGCGAGCCCGCGGCACCGCCACGTGCAGCTGGATGGCCTGCACGTGCACATCGGCTCGCAAATGTTGAGCCTCGATCCGATCCGGCTGGCGCTGCGGCGGGTGGCAGGCTTCTGGCGCGAGTTGGCCGCGGCCGGGCACACGATCCACAGCATCGACGTTGGCGGCGGCCTCGGCGTGTGCTACCGCGCGGGCCACGATCACCCAATACCGATCAACGACTACGTCGGGGCAATCCGCGACACCCTGGCCGGGTTCGACGGCCGCATCCTGCTGGAACCGGGGCGCTGGCTGATGGCCGAAGCGGGCGCATTGCTGACGCGCGTAATCCGCGTCAAGCAGGGCCGCCAGCGCAGGTTCCTGATCCTCGATGCCGCGATGAACGACCTCATCCGCCCCAGCCTGTACGACGCCTGGCACGACATCGTGCCGCTGGTGGATGACGCGCGCCCGCTGCAAACCTACGATGTCGTGGGCCCGGTCTGCGAAACCGGCGACACCTTCGCAAGCGGACGCGAACTGCCGGAATGCAAGGCGGGTGACCTGGTGCTGATCAAGGCCACCGGCGCCTACGGCGCGTCCATGGCATCGACCTACAACTCGCGCCCGCTGGCCGCGGAAGTGCTGCTGGATCGCGGTCGCTACGCGGTGGTGCGCAAGCGCCAGACGTTCGAAGACATGGTCGCAGGCGAGCAGCCCGCCGACCGCTGGGAGACCCCATGAAAACCGGTGGGTGCGTCGCGCTCGCATCGCTGGCATTCTGCGCCGCCATCGCGCACGCGGCCGTACCGACCATCAAGCCAAACGCCGACCTCGACCGTCTGGTCGATGCCGTGGTCGCGTACTACCACCTGCCCGGCATCGCGGTGGGCGTGATCGACGACGGCAAGGTCGTCTACACGCACGAAAGCGGCACGCTCGCCTCCGGCCAGCCCATCGACGCCAACACGCTGTTCGAGATCGCGTCCAACAGCAAGGCGATGACTTCCACCCTCCTCGCGCGGCTGGTGCAGCAGGGCAAGCTGCGTTGGGACGACCCGGTCACGAAATACATTCCGTCGTTCCGCATGCATGACCCGTGGGTCACGCAGAACATGCAGGTCGGTGACCTGCTGGTGCACCACAGCGGGCTGCCCGAAGGCGCGGGCGACCTGATGCTGTGGCCGACGCCCAACCACTTCACGCCCGCGGACGTGATCGCCGGGCTGCAATACCTGAAACCCGCCTACAGCTTTCGCGCGGGCTATGCGTACGACAACACGCTGTACATCGTCGCCGGCCAGGTCGCGGCCGCAGCAGGCGGCGCGCCGTATCCGACACTGATGCGTCGCGAAATCTTCCAGCCGCTCGGCATGACCCGTTGCCAGATCGGCACCTGGAACCGCGACGAAGTCGGCAACGTGGCGGACCCGCACATCATGCAGGACGGCCACTTCGTCGCGGTGCCCGCGCGCGGCGCCATCGTCCATGCCACCACGATGGAGGCGGCCGGCGGCGTGCGCTGCAGCCTGCACGACATGCT
>JAICHS010000383.1 GCA_025924775.1 Rhodanobacteraceae bacterium | reverse complement strand
GCGTTCGACGCGCGTGATGAAGGCGTGGAACTCGGCCATGTAGTTGCGCAGAAACTCCGCCGTCGTATCGGCCGTGACTTGGCCATCGTCGGTGATCAGGCCCGGCGTGGACTGGATGTAGGCTTCGACCGTATTCATGAGGGGCGCATTGCAGAAGCACAACACGCTGCGCAGGCTCTGTTGCGCGACCGCGGTGCCGATCGCACCGGGCGAAGCGCCGATGATCGCGCAAGGCTTGCCGGTGAACGAATTCTTGCCCCACGGACGGCTGGCCCAGTCGATCGCGTTTTTCAGGCCACCGGGAATCGAGCGGTTGTATTCCGGTGTCACGAACAGGATGGCGTCGGCGGCCGCGATACGCTGTTTGAATTCGCGCGCGACCGGTGGGTAGTCGGCGTCGTAGTCGTAGCTGTAGAGCGGCAGGTCGCCAAACGGGATTTCCGTCATGTCCAGTTCCGGCGGCGCGAGATTGATCAGCACCTTCGCCAGTTTGCGGTTGATCGACGCCTTGGCGAGGCTGCCAACGAAATAACCTACCTTGTACTTGGCCATGCTGGACTCCTTGGGTGGGGTGCCGGTTGTTGCAGCGATGTAACAAACGTGTGGTGCAACCGCGTACGACCATCGAGGATCACGGCGTAACGGGTATCCGTCTCAGTACCCGACCGTGAAGCGTGCGCGTGAGTGTCGTGGGTGTTCCAGCTCGTCGACGAAGGCGATGGCGTAGTCCTCCATCGAAATCCAGCTGCGGCCGTTCGCGTCCGCCAGCAAGGTGTCGCTGCCCACGCGAAACCGGCCCGTACGCGCGCCGGGGTCGAACTCCGCCGACGGCGACAGGAAAGTCCAATCCAGCACGGGTTCGGCGCGCAACAAATCGAGGAACCTGAGGCCACCCGCGGCTTCCGGCATCCATGCCGCGGGAAAATCCGGCGTGTTCAGCAGCAACTTGCCCGGCGCCACTTCCAGGCTGCCGGCGCCGCCGACGACCAGCAGTCGCGGAACGCCGGACGCCTTGACCGCGCCAATCAACGCGGCTGCATCGGTCGTTGCGAATTTCAGCGCGCTGAGCACCGCGTCGTGGCCCTCGAGCAAACGCGTCAATTGCGACGGATCGTTGGCGTCCCCGTTCCTCGGCGCCAGACCTGGCCGCGCCGCGACCTTGCCGGTGTCGCGGGCGATCCCGGTAACCTTGTGGCCACGCTGCAGCAATTCGGACAACACGCGTGAACCCACGCGACCGCTGACGCCCAACAAAACCACGTTCATGTCGACCTCCCGGCTTGTATGGTGTGAGGTGCCAACGCGGCGGACACTCTCGCCCATCGCCAACCCCTGTCGAGGAATCCTTCGCCATGCCTGACCCGAACCCGCGGATGCCAGCTCTGTTCGTCGGCCACGGCAACCCGATGAACGCCCTGCAAACCAATGCTTGGACGCAAGGCTGGGCGGCGCTCGGTCGGCAGTTGCCACGGCCACGCGCAGTGCTGTCGATATCCGCGCACTGGTACCTGCCCGCGACGGCGCTGACCGCAACGACCCAGCCGCCGACGATCCATGACTTCGGTGGGTTTCCGCGCGAGTTGTTCGAAGTGCAATACCCCGCGCCGGGCGACCTTGGCCTGGTGCAGCGCGTAAGCGAACTGTTGCGTCCGGTCAACGCGCGCACGGATGTCGAGTGGGGCCTGGACCACGGCACCTGGTCGGTGTTGCGCCACGTGTTTCCCGCCGCCGACATACCGGTGGTGCAGCTTTCCATCGACGCAACGCAACCGCCTGCCTTCCACTACGAGCTTGGTCGGCGCCTGCAGCCCCTGCGCGACGAGGGCATCCTGGTGGTCGGCAGCGGCGATGTCGTGCACAACCTGCACGCCTACGCGTGGGGTCGGCACCCGGTGGCCGCGTTCGATTGGGCGCTGCGGTTCGAGGCCAAGGTTCGGGAGCTGGTGCTGCAAGGCAATCACCGGGCGCTGGTGGACTACGAAGCGCTCGGCCGCGACGCCGAATTGTCGGTACCGACGCCCGACCATTACCTGCCGCTGCTGTACGTGCTGGGCGCGAGCGACAGCGGCGAGCCCGTGACGTTTCCCGTGGAAGGCATGGACGGCGGTTCGATCTCGATGTTGAGCATCCAGTTCGGTTGAGCGCTTCACGCGCCGCTTCGACCGCTCAGGGGTCGACGAGTCCACCCGCACTTCGCAACCAGGTCCGTGCCGGTGGCACCGGTCGGGGCACGCTGCACCGCGACGATTGAAGGTGCCCATTCAAGGCCTCCTGTGGCCACGTCG
>JAICHS010000382.1 GCA_025924775.1 Rhodanobacteraceae bacterium | reverse complement strand
GGGCGTCGGCCTGGTGCGTCCGCTGGCGTTCGCTTGGCCCGACGATCCGAAGGTGCGCAACGATGCCGACGCGTGGCTGTTCGGCCAATGGCTACTGGTGTCGCCGGTGGTCGAGCAAGACCAGACTTCCAAGCGCATCTATCTGCCGGCCGGCACATGGATCGACTGGTTCACGGGCAAGACGTATGCGGGCGGCCAGACCATCGACATTCCGGTCGATGCGAAAACCTGGCGCGACATCCCGTTGTTCATCCGCGACGGCGCGATCATCCCGACGCAGCCGGTGATGGATTACGTGGGCCAGCACCCGGTCACGACCGTGACGGTGCAGGTGTTCCCTTCGGACCAGGCCACGCACTTCGATTACTACGACGACGACGGCGAGACCTATGCTTATGAGAAAGGCGTGTACTTCCTGCAGCCGATGACGACGCGCAAGGGGAACGGCGCGATCGACTTCACGCTGGCCGCGCCGCAGGGCACATACAAGCCGGCCACGCGCTGGTATCTGCTCGCCGTGCACGGCGATGCCGCGCGCTCGGTGCTCGCGAATGGAAAAGCCGTGCCTTCGGCCGCTTCGCTCGATGCGCTGAAAGCTTCAGCCGGCGAAGGCTGGGCCCGCGGACATGACCGCTACGGCGCGGTGACGTGGGTGAAGCTCGCCGCAGGTAAGTCCGCCGAGCTTCGCATCGGGACGGCGAAGCCGTGATCGCGCTGGCTGCCTTGTTGCTGGCCGGCAGCACCGCCGCCGCGGCGCCGTCGTGGCACGACAACCTCGAATGGCAAAGCAAGCATGCCACCGTGAGCGCATCCAAGGACGGCTACGTGCTGCATGGTCCGTTCGGGCAGCGTGACATTCCCGCAGGCGCGTCAAGCGTAGCCACCGCCAGTCCGCTGTTCGACGGTTTGTTCGCGATGGCGCAGGACGATCTGAAACAGGATTCGGTGAGCGCGATCCGCGATGGCGCGTTCGATCACGACCAGCCGATTCCATGCCATTGCTTCGAGACCGGCGAGCAATGGCATTACGTATGGACGCGCGACCTTGCCTATTCGGTGGATTTGGGTCTGTGGCGGTTCGATCCCGCGCGTTCGCGCAACGGATTGCTGTTCAAGTTGTCCGCCGTGCGCGCGAGGGATGTCCCGCAAGGGCTGTATCCCATGCAGGACACCGGCTCGGGCGGAAGCTGGCCGATCAGCACCGACCGCGTGGTGTGGTTCCTCGGCGCGCGCCATCTGCTGGACGACAAAGCCTTTGCCGACAAGGTGTGGCGGGCATTGAACGACACGCTGACGCAGGATCGCGAATACGCGTTCGACGCGCACATGGGCCTATACCGCGGCGAGACATCGTTCCTCGACTGGCGCGAACAGACCTATCCGGAATGGACGAAAGACAACGTGGTGTTCATCGGCCAGTCGTTCGCGCTGTCCACCAACGTGCTGCATTACGAAGCGCTGCGATTGGCCGCGCGAATGGCGGCGCAACGTGGCGATGACCGTGCGAAGCGCTATGGAGCCGAGGCCGATGCGTTGAAGCAGGCGATCAACGCGCATTTCTGGCGCGCCGATCGCGGCATGTACATGAGCTACATCGGCGGCGACGGCTTGCCGGTGGAAGCCTACGACCTGCTCGGGCTGTCACTCGCCATCACCAGTGGCGTGGCCGACACGGAACGCGCGCGTGCGTCGCTGGCGCATTATCCCGCGTGGCCGGCGGGCAGCCCGGTGATCTGGCCCGAGCGCGCCGACCAGCCGATCTACCACAACCGCGCGATCTGGCCGTTCGTCAGTGCGTATGCGTTGCGCGCCGCGCGCAAGGCCAACGATCCCGCGCTGATCGCGTTCGAGATCGAGTCGATCATGCGCGGCGCCGCGCTGGCCGGCTCGAACATGGAGAACTACGCGCTGCTCACGCAGTCGACGCACGTCGACGACGGCAAGCTCAGCGGTCCGGTGGTGGATTCGAAGCGCCAGTTGTGGTCGGTGGCGGGCTATATGGACATGGTGACCGAAGGCGTGTTCGGGTTGACAGGCGACGGCAAGGTCGAACCCAAACTGCCGGTGTCACTGGTGCCGATGCTGTTCGGCACGCGCGACGCGATCGCGCTGCAGCTGCCGGATCGAACGATCACGCTGAAGCGTCCGCGGCACGTCGACGGCAATCTGCTGGTCGCGGACAACATCGAACACAAAGGCAACAACACGGTCGTCGCGCTGAAAGCCGTCGAGGTCCCTGCATTGCCGTTGCGCGCGAACACACCGATGTATGCGCCGGCGACCCCGGCTG
>JAICHS010000381.1 GCA_025924775.1 Rhodanobacteraceae bacterium | reverse complement strand
GTGGTTTCCGGCATCAACAATTCCGCCAACCTGGGCGACGACGTGATCTACTCGGGCACGGTGTCGGCGGCTATGGAAGGGCGTTTCCTGGGGCTGCCGGCGATCGCGGTTTCGTTGGCCGGGCCAGGCGAGCATCACGACGGCAATGGCCATCACTTTGATTCCGCCGCGCGCGCGGTGTTGCTGCTGACGCGGCGGTTGCTGGTCGATCCGTTGCCGGCCGACACCATCCTCAACGTCAACGTTCCGGACCGCGCGTGGAGCGACATCGAGGGTTTCGAAGTGACGCGGCTGGGGCGTCGCCATCGCGCGACACCCTGCATCGCGCAGCACGACCCGCGCGGGCGCGTGGTGTGGTGGATCGGTGCCGCCGGCGACGCCGACGATGCCGGCCCGGGCACCGATTTTGACGCCGTGCGCCGCGGGTTCGTATCGGTGACGCCCATCCACGTGGACCTGACCCGCTTCCAGGCGCTGGAGAAGGTTTCCGACTGGATCGGCGGGTTGACTGCACAGATGCAGGGGGAGCCGCGCGCATGAACACGTTGTTCGGGGCCGCTGCGGTCTCGGCGCGCGGGCGCGGCGTGACCTCGCAGCGCGCGCGCGACCGGCTAGTGGCGACCCTGCGTGAAGAGGGCATCCGCGATCCGCGCGTGCTTGACGTGATCCGTACGACACCACGGCACCTGTTCCTGGACGAGGCGCTGGCCGCGCGCGCGTATGAAAACACCGCGCTGCCGATCGGGCTTGGCCAGACCATTTCGCAGCCGTGGGTGGTGGCACGCATGACCGAGCTGCTGATCGAGCGCGGCGCGCCGCAGCGCGTGCTGGAGATCGGCACGGGGTCGGGTTATCAGGCGGCCGTGCTGGCGCAGTTGGTGGACACGGTATTCACGGTGGAACGCATCGAGGAATTGCTGCGCAAGGCGCGGCGGCTGTTCCGCAACATGAAATTCGACAACATCCGCTCGCGGCACGACGACGGCAATATCGGCTGGCCCGCCGAGGGGCCGTTCGACGCGATCGTGTTGACGGCCGCGGGCGAGTCGCTGCCGCGCGCCGTGTCGGCGCAACTGGTTGAAGGCGGCACGGTGGTCGCACCACTCGGGCCTGCGGGTGCGCAGCGGCTGATGCGGTTCACGCGCAGCGGCGATGCGTGGGAAAGCGAAGACCTGGGTGCGGTCAGTTTCGTGCCGCTGCTGGGCGGCATTGGCTGATGGCTTCCGGTTGCACAGGCGGCCCCGTTCGGGGTGGCGCCCGTGAAAACCCGGGTCATGGAAGGCTGCGCTGGCGCGGCCAGCAAGGCGGCATCCGTCGGCATTGTCGGGGACGTCGCGATCATGGACGATCGCACGCATGAAACTTTTCCGACCGCTGTACGAAAAAGCCCTCGAGTGGGCGGCCAAGCCACGCGCGGATGTCGGCCTCGGCCTGCTGAGCTTCGTGGAGGCCTTCATCTTTCCGATCGCCCCGGAAATCATGCTGGCGCCGATGACGCTCGCACGACCGCGCCGGTGGTGGCAATTCGCTTCGCTCAGCCTCGTGTGTTCGCTGCTGGGGTCGCTGGTCGGCTACGCGCTGGGACATTACGCGTTCGATGCGGTCAAGCCGCTGCTGGCGCAAATCGGCTGGTTGCCGCACCTGGAATCCCTGGTGCAAACCCTGGGCGCCGATGCGCAGGCGCATCCCTGGAAAGCGTTCTGGCTACTGGTGGCTGCGGGCTTCGTGCCGATTCCGATGAAGGTGGCCAGCTGGGCCTGCGGCATCGTTGGCATGCCGCTGCTGCCATTCCTGGGAGGCATCGCGGTCGGCCGCGGCAAGCGCGTGTTCGTGGTGGCCGGGGTGATCCGGCTGGGCGGCGGGCGCGCGGAGAAGGCCTTGCACAAACACATCGAAACCGCGGGCTGGGTGGCCGTCGCCCTGGTCGTCGCGCTGCTGCTGTGGTGGGGCCTGCGCTGAGACGGCCGATGCGTCGTGCGTGCAAAACGCCCGGCCGGAGCCGGGCGTTTGCGTGAGGCGTCCTGCGCCCGGGCTCAGCCCTTGAGGCAGGTGCTCATGAAGCTCTTGCGGTCGGCGCCCTTGAGGCTTTTGGCCTTGGCGTCGGCGTTGCAGGTCTTCATCTTTTCTTGCTGGGTGGTCCTGGCGGGCGTGGTCGCTGCGGTCTTGCCGTGCAGGCAGTCGCGCATGAATTTCTTGTGGGCGTCGCCCTTCATGCCCTTGGACTCGTGACTGCAGGTGGCCATCTTCTGCTGCTGCGCGGTCATGGTCTTGGCCGAGGTGGCCGCTGGCGCGCC
>JAICHS010000380.1 GCA_025924775.1 Rhodanobacteraceae bacterium | reverse complement strand
GGATGAGCTACAGCAAATCGCTGGTCGCCGCGTTCACCTTCCTCAGCCAGGTCGTGACGGCTGCCAACCTGCCGGTGTACCTGGGTTGCGCCCTCGCATTGGCGGCGCTGTGGCGGCAGGACGAACGGCAACCTCGCCGCATCGGCATCCTGGCGATCGCCGTCGCCAGCGTCGCCTTCGTGGCCTTCATCTTCGTCGGCGCGGGACGCGAGCCATTCCTGTACGCGCTGGGTCTGTGCGCCGCCGGGCTGCCGATCTATGCCGCGACGCGCTGGCGCCGGCGCACGACGATGGACAAGGCCATGCCCGAATGAGGGATCCGCGCTACGACATCCTGTTCACGCCGATGCGGCTCGGGCCGGTCACGGCCAAAAACCGCTTTTATCAAGTGCCGCACTGCAATGGCATGGGACACGCCATGCCACTGGCGCACGCGGCGATGCGCGAGATGAAAGCCGCGGGTGGCTGGGCCGTGGTATCGACCGAGGAGTGCGAGATCCACCCCTCGAGTGATCTCACGCCGTACGTGGAGGCGCGCCTGTGGGACGACCGCGACATCCCGGCGCTCGCCCTGATGTGCGACAAGGTGCACGCCTTCGGTGCGCTCGCGGCGCTGGAGTTGACGCACGGCGGGCCCACCGCGTCCAACCTGTATTCCCGCGAAGTGCTGCTGGCGCCTTCGGCGCAACCCACCAAGTACGGCTACCCCGCGCAGGCGCGGACGATGACCCGCGACGACATCCGCGCGTACCGGCGCTGGCATCGCGAGGCCGCGGTCCGCGGCCAGCGTGCGGGCATGGACATCATCTACGTGTACGCCGCGCACGACCTGTCGCTGCCGATGCACTTCCTCGAGCGCCGGCGCAACCAGCGCAGCGATGAATACGGCGGTCCGCTGGAGAACCGCGTGCGGCTGTTGCGCGAGGTGCTGGAGGACACGAAGGACGCGGTCGGCGACCGTTGCGCGGTCGCGCTGCGGTTTGCGACCGACGAACTGCTGGGCGCGGACGGTCTTGAACTGGCGGAAGCCGAGGACGTGGTAGGGATGCTGGCCGAACTCCCGGACGTGTGGGATGTGAACCTTGCCAGCTGGTACAACGATTCGGTGCCCTCGCGCTTCGCGCAGGAAGGTTGGCAGGAACCCTTCGTCGCGTTCGTGAAAAGGACGACCAGCAAGCCGGTGGTCGGGGTCGGCCGCTTCACCTCGCCCGACACCATGGTGTCGCAGATCCGGCGCGGCGTGCTGGACATGATCGGCTGCGCGCGGCCGTCGATTGCCGATCCGTTCCTCCCGAGGAAGATCGAGGAAGGCCGCAACGACGACATCCGCGAGTGCATCGGCTGCAACATCTGCGTCACCGGCGACATGACCATTTCGCCCATCCGCTGCACCCAGAACCCCACGATGGGTGAGGAATGGCGCAAGAGCTGGCACCCGGAGCAGATCGCGCCCAAACGCTCCGACTGCCGGGTACTGGTGGTCGGTACGGGCCCCGCGGGCCTGGAAGCCGCGCGCGCACTGGGCCAGCGCGGTTACGCCGTCACGCTGGCCGAAGCGCGCAAGGAACTCGGGGGACGCGTGACCCGGGAAGCGCGGCTGCCCGGCCTTGCGGAATGGGCGCGCGTGCGCGACTGGCGGGTCGGGCAAATCCGCAAACTTGCGAACGTCGAGGTGTATCTCGATTCGCGGATGGCGGCGCAGGACGTGTTGGACTTCGGCGCCGACCACGTGGTACTCGCCACCGGCTGCCACTGGCGTCGTGACGGCTACGGCCGCAGCAACGGTTTCCCGGTTGCGGGCCTCGCGGACAACCCGCGCGTATTCACGCCGGATGACCTGATGGACGGGCACGTGCCCGCGGGCCGCGTGGTGGTGTTTGACGACGATGGTTTCTATTACGGCAGCGTGGCCGCCGAGCTGCTGCACCAGCATGGTTGCGAAGTCGTGCACCTGACGCCCGGCGACACCCTTGCACCGTTCACCCAGAACAACCTGGCCTACCCGCACATCCGCAAACGCATGGCCGAGCTCGGGATCGCGGCGCTGGTGTCGCACAACCTGGTTAACTTCGACGGCACGCGCCTGACGGTTGAAGACGTGTGGACCCACCACCGCCGCGACATCGCGTGCGACGCACTGGTGCTGGTCACCGCGCGCCTGCCCGACGCCACCCTGCACGAGGCCCTGCAACACCGCGCGGCCGACTGGGCGGACGCGGGCATCCGCAGCGTCGCCTGCATCGGCGACGCCGATGCGCCGGGCTTGATCGCACACGCGGTCTACGCGGGTCACCGCTACGCCCGCGAGCTGGAAGAGCCGCCCACGCAGGGCGTG
>JAICHS010000379.1 GCA_025924775.1 Rhodanobacteraceae bacterium | reverse complement strand
CTTTCGGTGGAGGCGACCCTGCGGATCGCCGAGCAGTACGACCTCGTGGTCATCCACACCAGCACGCCGTCGTTTCCGACCGATGCCAAGTTCGCCGAGCTGCTGAAGGACCGCAAGCCCGACGTCCTGATCGGGATGGTCGGCGCCAAGGTCGCGGTCGAGCCGGACGCCTCGCTGAATGCCTCGCAGGCGATCGACTTCGTCGCACGCGAAGAATTCGACTACACCTGCAAGGAAGTGGCGGAAGGCCACCCGCTGGCGCGCATCGACGGCGTCACGTTCCGGCTGCCCAACGGCCAGCTACAGCGCAACCCCGACCGCGCGAAGATCGTCAACATGGACGACCTGCCGTTCGTCGCGCCCATCTACCAGCGCGACCTGCACCTCGAAAACTATTTCATCGGTTACCTGCTGCACCCGTACGTGTCGTTCTACACCGGGCGCGGCTGCCGCTCGCACTGCACGTTCTGCTTGTGGCCGCAAACCGTGGGCGGCCACCAGTACCGCACGCGCTCGCCCGCCAACGTCATCGCCGAAGTGAAGTGGATCAAGGAGAACATGCCGGAGGTCAAGGAGATCATGTTCGACGACGACACCTTCACCGATTTCAAGCCACGCGTCGAGGAAATCGCGCGCGGCCTGGGCAAACTGGGCGTCACGTGGTCCTGCAACGCCAAGGCCAACGTGCCCTACGACACGCTGAAGATCATGAAGGACAACGGCCTGCGGCTGCTGCTGGTCGGCTACGAATCCGGCGACAACCAGATCCTGTTGAACATCAAGAAGGGACTGCGGACCGACATCGCACGGAAGTTCAGCCAGGACTGCCGCAAGCTCGGGATCATGGTGCACGGGACGTTCATCCTCGGCCTGCCGGGCGAGACCCGCGAAACCATCGAAAACACCATCCGCTACGCGCAGGAAATCAACCCGCACACCATCCAGATTTCGCTGGCGACTCCCTACCCCGGCACCGCGCTGTACAAGCAGGCCATCGAAAACGGCTGGCTCAAGCCCAACGAGGCTTCGCACCTGGTCGATACCAAGGGCCTGCAGCTCGCCGCGATCAGCTATCCGGACCTGCCCGGCGAATACATCTACCACAGCGTCGAGCGGTTCTACCGCAGCTTCTATTTCCGGCCGTCGAAGATCTGGGAGATCGTCAAGGAAATGGCGGCGAGCTGGGACATGACGAAGCGGCGCCTGCGCGAGGGCGTCGAGTTTTACCACTTCCTGCGCGCGCATCGGGCGGCCTGACCACACCACCGGGCCCGACGCCTTCAGAGACAGGCAGGCCGACGCGCGCGTCTAGTATTGACGCCGCACGCGCCCGGTTGAAAGCGGCGGTGTACCAAAACTGCCGACGCGGCGGCCGGTAGGATGCGGATCAGGACACCAGCCAGTGCACCACGGCTTGCAGGTGGCCGGGTGATCCCAGCCAATAGCGCGTGCCGAACTCGTCCCGGACATACACCAAGCGGCCGCCAACCAGCGGATCGAGGACGAAACCCGTCGGCGCGCCGCCGATCCGGATGATGCGCCCGTCGGCATCGAGGCCCAACTGCGCCGGCGCAAGTGCACGCTTGGATTCGTCGCGCCAGTCCACGGCCGATGGCACGCCGTCGGCCAGTTCGCGCCACGCCGCATCGCGCACTTCGGTGCGTACTCGCGGTTGCCCAGTCATCGCTGTCGCCATTGCGTTTTCCCGTCGTCGCGCCTGATCGGCCCACCCAAGTCCGGAGTGCCACCACTTACGCCTGCCCGGATGTGGCGCCAGAACCGCGTCCGGGGCATCCACGTGCAGCATCGACGCATGGCCCGCCCGAACACGGTGGTTCTTTGCCGCGCATTCTGACAAGGCGGTTTTCGCCCACTTATGCGCGGGATCACGAAGTTGCATTTCTTTACGATTCCGGGGCTCTCGCCGGGAGGATTGGGATGCACGTCACCCCTCAACGCGGTTACGCCGCCAAGCAGCGCAGCCCCGGGCGATACAGCCCGCAACCAAACCGCGGCGCGGCGCGACAACCCTGCCCACGGAGTGGCCACGGTACGCCAGCAAAGCGCAAGCCACGCAGAGCCCACGCCCGGAGTAATGCCGGCGCGGCGTCAACGGCTGGCGATGGGGCGCCCGATGAAGGGTGGCGCCGCGAGGCGCTCGCCGCGATAGGCCGCAACATCGCCGAAGTGGCGGTGGTGTTCCCAGTCTTCACGCGCCACGCGGATTTCATCGGTCGTGCGCGCGACGAAGTTCCACCAGATGATGACGGATTCCCCGAACGGCGCGCCGCCGATCAGCACCGCATGCGCGCGCGCCTTGCTGGCAAGTTCGAGG
>JAICHS010000378.1 GCA_025924775.1 Rhodanobacteraceae bacterium | reverse complement strand
CGTGCTGGTGCCAATCGGCGCATGGCGCGGCTGGCGCTGGGTGCGGGCGTTCGGGTGGCGCTTCGCGCACGTGCTCAGTCTCGCCGTCGTCGCATTGCAGGCACTACTTGGGCGTGCGTGCTTCCTGACCATCTGGCAGGGCGATGCGGCCGGCCACGCCACGACGCAGCCCTTGATCGCGGGCTGGATCAACCGGTTGATCTACTGGCCGCTGCCGTTGTGGGTGTTCGCGGTCGCCTACGTCGTGGTGTTTGCGTACGTGGTCGCGCTGTGGATTTGCGTGCGGCCGCGCGTGCCGTGGTAGGGCATCGGCGGGATTTGCGGCCGCGCGGCGTCTCCCGCCCTGCCGCAAGACGGGGTGTTCAACGCGCGCAGCGCGGGCGGCGGCCGTGGCGCGCTAGAGTGGCGACATGAGCGCAACCCGAAGTGACCTGGCCGAAGCGGCGCTGCCGTCCGGGATCGCACGCCTTGCCGATTGGGTGATGCTCTGCACGCGCATCACCGCAATCACCGGGGCGGGCGTCAGCACCGAGTCCGGTATTCCCGATTACCGCGACGCCGATGGCAATTGGAAACGCTCGCCGCCGGTGCAGTATCGCGACTTCGTGGACAGCGAGGCGGTGCGCAGGCGGTACTGGGCGCGCAGCTTTGCGGGCTGGCCGATGTTCGCGGCAGCGCGTCCCAGCGCGGCGCACGTGGCGCTGGCCAACCTGGAACGCGCCGGTCGAATCGCACAAGTGGTCACGCAGAATGTCGATCGCCTGCACCAGCGCGCGGGCAGCCGCAACGTGATCGACCTGCACGGGCGACTGGACGTGGTGTGTTGTCTTGCCTGCAACCATCGTTTCGACCGTGATGTGTTCCAGCAGCGGCTGCGCGACGCCAACCCGGACTGGGATGCATCACCGGCGCGCATGGCCCCGGACGGCGACGCGGACCTGGAAGGCATCGACTCCAGCGTGTTCGCGGTGCCGGCGTGCGAAGTCTGTGGTGGCGTGCTGAAGCCCGACGTGGTGTTTTACGGCGAATCGGTGCCGCGCGAAACCACCGCAGTGGCGCTGGCCGCGGTGGAAGCAGCCGATGGCATATTGGTGGCGGGTTCGTCGCTGATGGTGTGGTCGAGCTTCAGGCTGGTGCGCGCCGCGGTTGCACGCGGCATCGACGTCGTGGCGGTAAACCACGGACATACGCGCGCCGACGACCTGCTTGCGTTCAAACTGGACGGAGAATGCGGGGCCGTGTTGGGCGCGATTTCGTAGGGCGGGAGCAGCCGCGTTGCGGCGCATCCCGCCTTGGCCGTACCGCGATGGCGGGATGCGCTGCGCGGCTCCCGCCCCGCGTTGCCAGGATCAGGACGTGGCGGTCGCCTCGTCTTCCTTGTACGCATCCATCGGCGGGCAGGTGCAGAACACGTGCTTGTCGCCGTACACGTTGTCCACGCGCCCGACCGGCGGCCAGTACTTCACCTGCTTCAACGAGGCCAGCGGGTACGCCGCCAGTTCGCGCGGGTACGCGTGGGTCCATTCGCCGGCCGACACCACGGCCGCGGTGTGCGGCGCGTGCTTCAGCGGGTTGTCCTCGCGGTCCAGGCGGCCATCCTCGATCGCCCGGATCTCCTCGCGGATCTGGATCATCGCGTCGATGAAACGGTCCAGTTCATGCAGCGACTCGGATTCGGTGGGTTCGACCATCAGCGTGCCCGCCACCGGGAACGACAGCGTGGGCGCATGGAAACCAAAATCGATGAGGCGCTTGGCGATGTCTTCGGCGCTGACGCCGCTGGCCTTTTCCAGTGGCCGCACGTCCAGGATGCACTCGTGCGCGACCAGCCCGTTGCGCCCGGTGTAAAGGGTCGGGTAGTACGCGGCCAGGCGCTTGGACAGATAGTTGGCATTGAGCAGTGCCACCTGCGTGGCCTTGAGGATGCCCTCGCGACCCATCATCGCGATGTACATCCAGCTGATCGGCAGGATCGACGCGCTGCCGAAGGTAGCGGCAGAGACCATGCCTCCGGAGCGGCTGTTGTGAGAAGTCGCGCCATGGATGGCCGGCTCTTGATCCTCGCCGACAGGGATGCCGGCTGCGGAAAACGCCTTGGGCAGATACGGCGCCAGGTGTGACTTCACCGCACACGGGCCGACGCCGGGGCCGCCACCGCCGTGCGGAATGCAGAAGGTCTTGTGCAGGTTGAGGTGCGAGACGTCCGAGCCCCAGCGCCCCGGACGCGCGACACCGCACAGCGCGTTGAGGTTGGCGCCGTCGGTGTAAACCTGCCCACCGTGCTGGTGCACGATCTCGCAGATCTGCTTGATCTCTTCCTCGAATACGCCGTGCGTG
>JAICHS010000377.1 GCA_025924775.1 Rhodanobacteraceae bacterium | reverse complement strand
CGGAGCGCCCCGGAATGACGAGGAGTTGTGCAATTGCGAGGCCTCGTCAATCGGCCGGTGACCGAGCCGCGCGTGCCGGCCAAGGATGCAAGATAACCCGTCCCTTGCCGACGTGCCGGCAAAGAGGTTGCCCGTGTACGCGACTAGCGGAAGGCTCGTTCCACGAAATGCCGGGATGATCGTCGTGTCTGGCTGTCGTCATTCCGGGGCCGGCCGCAGGGCGGAACCCGGAATCGGTTGGATGGACACGCAAACCGGTTCCGGGCTCGCTCCTTCGGAGCCCCCGGAATGACGAGAAGGCGTTCGATGGCGCGGCCCCGCTAGTCGGCCGGTGGCGCATCCACACGCGCCGCGGCATTGAAATCGCCGATGCCGCCGACCAGCAGCGCAATCGCCGCGCGCTCGGCTTCGCTGAGGTCGGGGTGCCACGCATCCAGGATCATCACCGCGCGCACCTTGTCGCTCTTGTTCCACGCCTCGTGCTCGAAGGTGTCGTCGAAGGTGACGCAGCGGCCTTCCTGCCACGCATGTTCGACGCCGCCGACGCTGATGGCGCAATCCTCGGGGATGATCAGCGGCAGGTGCGTCACCAGCCGCGTGTTGGTGACGCCGTGGTGCTTCAGGATGTGCGAGCCGGGCGTCAGGATCGAAAACAGCACCTCGGGTGCGTGGCCGCGGATGTGCACCAACGGTAGCGAGGCAATGATTTCGGTGGTGCGTGGGCACCGCCGGGCGTTCTGCTCGAACACCTCGCCGTGGCGGTGGAAGAAAAACGAGTTCCATTCGGCGTGGCCGCGCGTGCCATCCAGCAGGTTCTGCTCCTTCAACGCGGCGTTGTCGTTGGTGCCTAGGAACGGCTCGACGCCGATCGGCTGCTCCAGCACCGCACGCAATTCTTCGCGGATCGTGTCGGTGTGCCGTTCCAGTTCCGCGTGCCAGGGAAACTGCTCGCGCGGGTAGTACGGCGTGGCGGTGAGGCCGGGCACGTAGAAGAACTTGCAGTACTGGCGCGGATCGGGGTAGTTGGCCGGGCGCTCGCCCAGGTAAATGGCCAGCCCTTGCTCCACCCGCGTCAGCGCGGCCGCGCCGTACTGGTCGCGCAGGGGTTGCAACACCTCCGACAAGATCCGCCGGCGATGCCGGTCGACAAATTCGATGGCGTGCTTCACCGCCGGCCGCAGCCCCGGCGGCGTGGTCATGTCGTTGCGCCATTTGCCGCGGCTCTGCGCCACCGCCAGCGCCCCGAAATACGTGGTGACGGCGTCGTTGATGCGGCCAAGCTGTTCCAGGGCCGCGCCGCGATGCAGACGCGCCGCAAAGTGCATGGGCTCCAGCCCCAACGCGCGATCGAACGCATCCAGCGCCTCGCCGCCGTGGTGCTGCGCCAGGTGCGTGATGCCGACGTTCTTCCAGATCTCGGGCTCGGTCGGATTGAGCTGCGCCGCGTGCTCCAGGTCATGCTGCGCCGAGGCGAAGTCGCCGCGCGACAACGCGCACATCGCCACGAAGTTCAGCGCCTCCGGCGTATCCGGCGCGGTCTTCAGGATCTCGCGATAGGTCGTCTCGGCCTCCGCGATGCGGTGCTGGGCCGCGTGCGCCCGGGCCTGGTTGATGCGGGCCTCGTCGGCCACGGCTGCCTGCGTATTCATGCTGCTTAGTTTGCCGCGTTCGCCACGGGCATGCTTGACCCAGCGCAAACGACCGCAGGGCGAGGAACCCCCTTCCGCGTCAGTGCTCCACCATCTTCGCAAACCACTCCCACCCCGGCGTCCATTCCGCGACCAGCTTGACGCAGGTGAGCAACGGCACCGCCAGCAGCGCGCCGGGGATGCCCCACATCCACGCCCACACCAGCAACCAGACCAGGATGGCGACCGGTGACAGGCGCAGCCGCTGGCCCATGATCATGGGCGTCACCACGTTGCCTTCCAGCATCGCGAGACCTGCGAAGCTGGCCGCCGGCAGCAGCGCGTGCGCAGGGGCGTGGAAGGTGATCAGGCCGATCACCACCAGCAACAGCGTGGTAGTGATGCCGCCGATGTAGGGCATGAAGTTGAGCAGCGTGGCCACCCCACCCCACAGCAGCGGGTCGGGCATGCCCCACGCCCACAGCACCAGCGCGGTCAGGCCGCCGAGGCAGCAGTTGATCAACGTGACGGTCAAAAGGTAGCGCGACACCTCCACCTGGATGCCGCGCACCAGGCGCGCCGCGATGCGTCGGTAGCGAAAGCGCGGTGACGCAGTGATCAGGCGCGCACGCATCTGGTCGCCATAGGTCAGGAAGAAGAACACCAGCAGGATCACCGTCAGGGCGTCGGCCAGCACGCGCGGCGCAGCCTGCAGCATGCTGCCGAACGAAAATGCGG
>JAICHS010000376.1 GCA_025924775.1 Rhodanobacteraceae bacterium | reverse complement strand
GCTGTATCTGGTCCTGATCGCGCCGTACCTGGGCCGGGCTGCCGCCAGCGGCGCGGCCACCCCGCTGGTGGCGCTGGAACACGAACGCCTGGCGCAACTCGACACCACGCTCGACCACCTGCTGCCGCCCGCAGGGCGGCTCGGACGACAGTTGCCGGTTCCGGTCGCGCTGGAAAGCCTGGCCGCACGCTGATCGGGCTTGCCACCTGCCAACCGGCTCGCTGAGGATGCTTGGCACGCTGCGAACACCGCGTCAGCCGTAGCGATTTTGCAGCGAGCGCAGGCTACGGCGATGGTTGCGCCATCGCAGCATCCGCTACGGGCAACGCTACCGCTATTCGAACGTCGGCCACGGGGTCCTCGGACAGGTGCTCGCCAAGGTCGCGGGTGCCGGCTATGCGCAGGCGCTGCGCCAGCAGGTGTTCGCGCCGCTGGGACTCGACGCGGCCCGCGCTGCAGCCAGCGCACCCGCCCGCGGTATCGGGGTGGTGGTCCTCAGCAACTGCGCGGTCAGCGTCGATGCGCTGGGATTGAGTCTGCTGCACGCGGTTGCGACGGAAGGCGCTGGGCTGCCTGAACGCACGCAGCGCGTCGACGCGCCCGGGGCCTGAGCGGCCCGCGCGTGCGGGGCACGGTTCAGGGCTTGCCTGGCGTGCCCGGGCTGCCCGCATCGGCGATTGCCGTGGGCGTCGTCCCGGCGTCCGGCCGCTGTACGTGCACCACCACCGGCGCGGGCGTACCCGCTGCGCCGACGGGCGTCCCGCTGTGGACGGTCGCATGCATCCGCGGGCTTGCAGCCGGGACCGACCACGCGTTGGCGGTTGTCGCCGGCACGGGCGCGACCGCCGGCGCGGGCGACGCCGGCGCCACGGGTCCTGGTGCCGCTGCCTGCGGAGCTTCTGGCGCCGTGGCCGGTGCATTCGCTTGCGCGTGCGCCTCGTCAGGCATGCCGATGTCGGGAATGGCGTTCCATTCCTCCTCGGTCATGCCTTCGGGAATTGCATCCACGGGCGCGGCCTCCAACCGCGCGGGCATCCGTCCTGCCTGTACCAGCGAGCGGATGGCGTGGAATACGTCGGTGCGTCCGAACGGCTTCTTGACGAAGCCGTCGGCGCCAAAGCGCTGCACGTAGAACTGTTCGGTGGCTTGCTGGTTGCCGCTCATCATCACGATCGGCGTCGTGTGCGTGCGGGTATCGCGCCTGAGCGCGCGCAACGCGGCAAACCCGGACATGCCCGGCAATACGATGTCCAGAAAGATCAGGTCGGGAAACTGTGCCTGCGCCATCTCGACCGCACTCTCGCCATCGGCGGCCTTCAACACTTCATAGCCATCCTGCGCCAGCATCTTGCCCAGCACCGCACGAATGGTCGCGGAATCGTCCACCACCAGCACCCGCGCGCCCAGCGACGCGCGCACGCGTTCGTCGACCCGGCGCTCGCCCACCGGCGCGGTCGTGCCCACCAAACGCTTGAACAGGTCGAAAACCGGCATCCGCCTTCCCCCAGCTGGAGCCCGCATAGTGTCGGCTGCACATCCTGCCGGCGCAAGCCTTGGCTTGCACCACGGCGCGTTCAGGCGCGCAGGATCACGCTGCAGCAGGTTACGCCGCCCTCGGCCTTCTCACCCTCGGACATGTCCACGCCGCGCACGTCGATGCCGAGTTTGCGCAAGGCGTCCGCGGTGCGCGGAGCCGACGCCGCGTGGATCACCACGCAGTCGACGTACAGCGCATTCGCCGCGTGTGGCTCGGACGGGTCCACCGCGACCACCTGCCAGCCGGGAAAGTGCCGGGCCTCGACCCAATCCGGGTTCAACACAATGCGATCCGGCGCCACCTGCGTCACCGCGCTTTTGAGGTGCAGGCAGTCGCGCAGCGGCACCCCGGCGACACGGTAGCCGAACGGCGCCAGCAATTGCCCGAGTTGGGCGATGCCTTCTGCGTTGCTGCGCGCCGAAGTACCGACGTACAGTGTGCGGCCCAGCCGCAACACGTCGCCGCCATCCAGCGTGCCGGGCGCATCGATGCGCACGATCTTGCGCAACCCGGCCAGGGCGGCAGTCATCGATTCCACCTCGCCACGCCGCGATGCCGCGCCCGGTCGGGTCAGCACCGCCACCTCGTCCAGCACGACCGCGGTGTCTTCCACGAACATGGAATCGGGGTGCCCCGGTTGTTCGGGCAACTGGCGAACGTCGCAACCCGCGGCGCGCAGCGCTTGCTCATACGCGGCGTGCTGGCGGCGCGCCAGCGCGATGTCAATCGCACGGCGTGGCAGGTGGCTCAGCTCACAACGTTGCATGGCGCGGCTGACGGCGCGCGTGATGGCGACGCGTTTGATGGCGGTCCCCGAATGGCGGCGTGGCTGCCGAGGGTAACGCACGCGCCGGCGGGCGCCAATG
>JAICHS010000375.1 GCA_025924775.1 Rhodanobacteraceae bacterium | reverse complement strand
GCTTCGGGCCCGCCGCGACCGCGGCGTTTGCGGCCTGGCCGCGGCTCCAGTGGCTGGCGACGACGGTACGCGCCGATGCCGAGGCGGCCACGCTCGCGGGGGTGCTCGCCGGGCGCGCCGGTGGCATGTGGCGGACGGCCACGCGCAGCCTCGCGGGCGCGGTGGATCGCATCGGCAGCGGTGACGCGTTCGCGGCCGCCTTGCTCCACGGGCTGTTGCGCGGCACCGAGCCCTCGGCGGCGCTCGAATTCGCGTTGGCCGCGGCGTGGCTCAAGCACTCGGTGCCGGGCGACGTCAACCGGCTGGGCGAGGCCGAAATCCGCGCCTGCCTGGGGGACCCTGGCCGCCGAGTGCTGCGTTGAGGCCCGTCATGCCAACCCCGCCATTGACCACCGTCCGCAGTTTCTCCGTTTTCACCCTTGCCGGAGCACCTACCCGATGAATGCCACCGTCGCGCAACCCAGTCCCCGCCAGGTCCGTCGGTACGCCGCGTTCGTCGCGACGCTGGCCGCGGTCGGCGGACTCATGTTTGGCCTCGACGTCGGCGTGATTGCCGGCGCCGAGCAGTTCATCCAGCGCGAATTCGGCATCACCGACGGCATGCTCGAACACGTCGTCAGCAGCATGATGTGGGGTGCGGCGGTGGGCGCGGCGCTGGCGGCGTGGTTCGCCGGACGCTTCGGGCGCAAGCGCTCGCTGGCGTTTTCGGCGGCGCTGTTCGTGGTGGGGGCGTTGTTGTCCGCGGCGGCGTGGTCGCCCGCATCGCTGATTGCCGCACGCGTCGTGCTGGGGCTTGCGGTGGGCATCGCTGCGTTCACCGCACCGGTCTACATCGCCGAGGTCGCGCCGCGGCAGACCCGGGGCGCGATGATCTCGACCTACCAGTTGATGATCACCATCGGCATCTTCGTCGCCTTCCTGTCGGACACCGGCTTCAGCTACATCGAAGGCTGGCGCTGGATGCTCGGCATCATCGCGGTGCCGGGTGCGCTCTTCCTGCTGGGCGTGCTGGTGCTGCCCGAAAGCCCGCGCTGGCTGATGCTGAAGCACCGCGCGGCCGATGCGAGCGTGGTGCTGCACAAGCTGCGCGGCGATCCCGACCTCGTGCGCGACGAGCTGGCGGAGATCGACCAGCAAATGGCCAACCCCCAGGAAGGCTGGCGCCTGTTCGTGCACAACCGCAACTTCCGGCGCGCGGTGGGCTTTGGTGTTGCCATGCAGATCGTGCAGCAACTCACCGGCATCAACGTCGTCATGTACTACGCGCCGCGCATCTTCGCAGACATGGGCTACGACACGGCCTTGCAGATGGCCTTCACGGCCGTGGTCGGCCTCATCAACGTGCTGGCGACGCTGATCGCGGTGGTGTGGGTCGACCGCATCGGCCGCAAACCCATCCTGTACGGTGGTTTCACCGCGATGGCGATCGGGCTCGCGGTGTTCGGCTGGCTGATGCACGTCGGCATGGTGGGGTCGACCGAACATTTCCTGGCCGTCGCCATGCTGCTGCTGTTCGTCATCGGTTTCGCGTGCTCGGCCGGGCCGCTCGCGTGGACCCTGTGCTCGGAGGTGCAGCCCCTGAAGGGCCGCGACTTTGGCATGGGCGCCTGCACCGTGACCAACTGGGTCTTCACTGGCATCGTCGGCGCGAGCTTCCTGACGCTGCTCAATACCCTGGGCAGCGCGCACACGTTCTGGCTGTATGCCGCGCTCAATGCGCTGTTCCTGCTGTTCACCTTCGCGCTGGTTCCCGAGACCAAGGGCGTGATGCTGGAACACATCGAACGCAAGTTGATGCGTGGCGTGCGACTGCGCCATCTCGGCATCTGAGCGCAGGCATGGCAATGGACCCCGAGGAGCTGTCTTGAGCACGACCAACTACGTGGACTACCACCTGCGCGGCGACGGGGTCGCCACGCTCACGCTGGACAATCCGCCACTGAACCTCAACGCCATGCCGACGCTGCACCTGCTGCGCCGCTACGTGGCGCAGATCGCGGGCGACACCCGCGTGCGCTGTGTCGTGGTGACGGGCGCGGGCGAACGCGCGTTCTGCGCCGGCTCGGACGTCCACGAATTCCAGTCCGTCATGGACGACGTCGTAGCCAGGAAACTGCGCCTGGAAAACGAGGCCTTCGATGGGCTGGCGGAATTGCCGGTGCCGGTCATCGCTGCCCTGAACGGTGTGGCGCTGGGTGGTGGCGCCGAGATCGCGCTGGCCTGCGACCTGCGCATCATGGCGGCGGGCGCGCGGATCGGCTTTCCGGAAGTCAAGCTGGGCGTGTTTCCCGGCAGCGGTGGGACGTTCCGCCTGCCGCGCCTCGTGGGCAGCGCACGCGCGTTCGAGCTGCTGTACACGGGCGATCCGATCGCCG
Source organism: Rhodanobacteraceae bacterium (assembly GCA_025924775.1). Lineage (GTDB taxonomy): Bacteria > Pseudomonadota > Gammaproteobacteria > Xanthomonadales > Rhodanobacteraceae > 66-474. The sequence goes on along the minus strand of JAICHS010000375.1, from coordinate 35 downwards.
CGGACGATGCCCTGCGCATTGGCCTCGTCAACCGT
>JAICHS010000374.1 GCA_025924775.1 Rhodanobacteraceae bacterium | reverse complement strand
GGATGACTTCCATGGGATTCTCCGATTCGTTAGCGCCTCACGCGAGACGCAGCCTGTGGACGGGTGTCCGAAGGATTGCAAAACAGCCGCTTTGCTTGAAGCGGCTTGGGGTAATCCGACTCGCGTTATGCGTCGGCAATCAACGTTGCTTGTCATCCCGGGGTCGCCCGCGCTGCTCGCGGGCAGAACCCGGAATGACGACGAACTTTCCAACCGTGCGTACGCGACGCGCCCTAGCGGTACGTTACGCAGCGATCAGGGACGATCGCCCAAACCAACCCGCTCAAACAAAATGATTGTCGCTGTAGGGCAGCAACGCCAGGAACCGCGCGCGCTGCACCGCCTGCGACAACTGGCGCTGGTAGCGCGCCTTGGTGCCGGTGATGCGGCTGGGGACGATCTTGCCGGTTTCGGTGATGTACTGCTTCAGCGTGGCAAGATCCTTGTAATCGATATGCTCGACGCCTTCCGCGGTAAAGCGGCAGAACTTGCGACGGCGGAAAAACTTGGACATGTGCGTGTCTCCGAATGGGGTGGTGCAGGCGGCAAACGGCTTGCCGGCCCTGCGCGAAGCGCGGCTTTACGCGGCTTCGTCGCGGCCGTGGCTGTGGCCGTGATCGTGGCTGTCGCCGTCATCGTCGTGGCGGCGCGACGGCTTCTCGTCCTTGTCCTTGGACTTCATGATCAGGGACGGTTCGGTTTCGACGCCGTGCCACTGCATGATCAAGTGGCGCAACACCGCATCGTTGAACCGGAAGCCACCCTTCAGCTCGTCGATCGCCTTGGGGCCGCACTCGATGTTGAGCAGCGCGTAGTGGGCCTTGGCCAGATGCTGGATCGGATACGCGAGTGGCCGACGGCCCCAGTCCTCGACACGATGGACCTTGCCGCCTTCGGCCTCGATGAGCGCCTTGTAGCGCTCAAGCATGCCGGGCACCTGCTCGCTCTGGTCCGGATGGACCAGAAACACGACTTCATAATGACGCATTGTGATTCCTCGTGGGTATCGCCGTGGCAGCATGCCGTGGCGGGTCAGCCCCCCGACCGGAACCCGGCGGTGGGGCGAGGTTTCGCCAGGACCAGCCCGGCGAACCCGCGATGGTAGCGTGATCAGGGCAGGCGCACAACCGGGAAAGGCAGCGGTGGCCGCTGTTTCACCGCCTCGGGCTGGATCCGTTCAATGGCATTCACCGGCAGGACCAGCGCCCGTTTGGCCGCCGGGTCGTACACGAACACATAGTTCGATACGGCGCCCAGGTAGCTCCAGGTTGCCCCTGCACTGGCGCGCAGGTCGGCCGGCGCGCCGTTCATCCGCAGCGCTACCTGTGGCCCCCCGCCCCGCTTGACGGCGTCCGCCCGCTGGCTGGCAAAAATGGCCACGAACAGCCAGCCATAGAAAAAACCACGATCAGGTAGGCAATCCGGGGCAGCCAGCGACTGGCGGCACTCACGTTCCACCTGCCCCACTGCAATCGCAATTTTTGCAGCAGCGTCAAACTGGGCAGGGCCTGCCACTGCCTGATCCGCATGGCGTGCCTGCGATTGTTCCAGACATTGATGCGATCGAGGATCCAGCAGACAGGCAGCGTCAGCACCACCAGCGCCAGCGCCGTCGGTTGCTGCAACCCGGCGACCAGAAAGTCGCTGATCTGCGAAAGGGTCAGGACGGGAATCCCGAAGTTCCGCTGGTAGAACCAGTAGTCGTAGTAGATGCCTGCCATCGCCACCAGCAGGTACGCGACGGTCAACGCCAGCGCCGGTTCGCGCCGGAAGGTGCGCAAAACGTGCGGCAGGAAAGGCGCCAGCGCCGAATACCCGTCGTGGCGGCGTTGCCACCGGCGGCGGGCGGCTCCGGCCGGCTGCCCGTATCGGCGGCGCCCACGCGTCAGCCCTTGGCGGCGACGGTAAAGCTTTCCCCGCACCCGCATTCGGCAACCGCATTCGGGTTGTGGAACACGAACGTCGCGTTCAGGCCCTGGCGCGTGAAGTCGATCGTGGTGCCGTCCACCAGCGGCAGGGCTTGGGCGTCCACCACCAGCTTGACGCCATCCAGTTCGAACACCTGGTCCGCATCCGTCACCTCGCGCGCAAGGTCGACGCTGTAGCCGAAGCCCGAGCAGCCGGTGCGCTTGATGCCAAAGCGCACGCCTGCTGCGGCAGGGTTCTTGCCAAGGTAGTCGCGCATGCGCGCGGCGGCGGTGGACGTCAGTTCGATGGCCATGGCGGATCTCGGTTGGCGTGGGTGCTGCGCTATTATCGCGCGTTCAACTCCTGGATACATGGCCACCACGGGCGCCGTTTCAACCCATGACAACATTGAGCGTCAATCAGGTACTGGCCGGCCGTGCGCCGGAAGGTTCAAGCATCGAAATCCGCGGCTGGGTGCGCACGCGCCGCGATTCCAAGGCCGGCCTGTCATTCGTCAACGTGTCCGACGGCTCGTGCTTCG
>JAICHS010000373.1 GCA_025924775.1 Rhodanobacteraceae bacterium | reverse complement strand
TACCGGGCCTTCACGCTGCCGGGCGAGGTCGATGGGGAGCGCACGGAGGCGCGTTACGACAAGGGCGTGCTCACGCTCGCACTTCCCAAGAAGGCGAACGGCGGTGCGCGCAGGATCGCTGTCGGTTGAGCGGCAGCCAATTGGTCGAGGCCGCCGTCACCAAAAGACGGCGGTTTTTTTTGCGGTGCGCACGGTTGCCTGCACGGGTGGCGGAAGCCGTTTTGACATCATCGCGGCGGCGGCGCACGGGGCCTCGCCGCGGCGGCACAAGGTGTCGAACGTATGATCCACCGCGACGCAGGAGTCGGCGTGGCTGCAGCTGGATGCCAGCGCGCGCGCGATTTCCAGTTCGCGGTTGCGCAGCGTGACTGCGGCGTGCACGTGGTAACGGTTGCCCTGATGGCGGTGTTCGCTGGCGCCCACCACGGCCGCGCAGGACAGGATGCCCCTTGCGAAGCGCCCCGCACGCGCCGGATTCCGGTATGTTGCAGGACGGGCGGTCGCAGCCCTTGAGCCGGGTCAATTGCGCCGCGCCACCAGCGGCTTCCGCCGGCTCATTGATGCACGTCAATACGCAGCCGGACGGCCACCGCATCCTGTCGCGGCCCGGCTGCGGAAGCCGAAATGTTCATCCATGCGGAGCCGACCCATGCAAGACATCCTCATCCACGTCAGGGACTTCGAGAAACGTACGCCGGCCGCCCGCTTCGGCGCGCGGTTGGCGGTGAAGTCGGGTGCGTCGGTGACGGGCGTTTACGTCTGCCCGAACCCGCTCTACATCGCGCCGGCATTCGAACCCGAGCTGATGGCGGCGGCCATCGAAAACGCGCGCGAGCTGGTCAAGGACGCGGTGCAAGCCAAGCAGTCGTTCCTGGACTGGACCCGATCGCTGGGGGTCGTGCATGCGGACTGGGTCGTGGCGGAAGGCCCGATCCCGGACGCCCTGGCGCAGGCGGCGACGCTGCACGACCTGCTGGTGCTCGACCATGCCGAGGGTCCCAAGGGGTCGTCATGGGACATCCCGGGCACCATCCTGAAAGCTCGCGTGCCGTGTATCGTGTTGCCGCAACAGGCGCCCGACCACGATCGTTTCGAGCGGGTGGCCATCGGCTGGAACGGCTCGCCGGAAGCGATGCGCGCGGTGCACTCGGCCATGCCGTTTCTAGAGGGCAGGCACGCGCTGCTGCTGCGGGGCGAGGAGCGCGACCGCTACCCCGGTGTGGCGTGGAACCCGCCTTTCGACATCGAGGGTTACCTGCGCCGGCACAACGTGACCGTGGTGCCGCACACCATCGCCGCCAGGAACGATGACGCTGGCGCGTCCATCCTGGCGGAGGCCGCGCGGTTCGGCGCCGAGCTGCTGGTGACGGGCGCCTACGGCAGAAGCCGCTTCAGCGAGTGGATACTGGGGGGCGTCACGCGGCACGTGCTGGCGTGGGCGGACATCCCGGTTCTGCTGCGCCACTGAGAGATACGGGTGCTGGCCGCGGGTTCGGATCGGTCGTCTGGTGACCCGGCTGTGCATAGCCGCCGGGCACGCTGCGGATCGCCAGAAGGCGATCGACTGCGATGAAGTTGTGGCGGTTGTCGCACTGCGGCATGGATCGAACGTGAAGCCGGCCGTACACGCGTGTCAAGTTTTTATTCGTGCCGATTCGTTCCATGCAGCTGGAGCTGACATCCGGGCGTCCAGATGGCCATACGGTTTCCGCACACGGGCGTCGCGTGGCGGCGTCGGTGCGCGATCGCAATGTGGCCACGGCCGACTGCTTCGAAGCTGACCCAGATCACAAGTGACTGCGTTTCCCGGCGCGATGCTCTGGCCGCATTGGCGAGGTCGTTCCGGAATGCGGCATAGCCCGGTCTCTCGTCGGCGCCAACGACTCCGTTCCCGACATCGGGGGATGCGCCATGGAAACCGTGCACGTGGTCCACTGCAACTGCTCACGCATACCTGCCGTAAAGACGGCGTGCGTCATGCTCATGCTGCTTGGCATGGCGATATTTGCCCCGAGCGTGTGGGCGGTACCATCGTTCGCGCGCCAGACACACCAGCCGTGCACGTCTTGCCATATCGGCGGTTTCGGGCCGCAGCTCACGCCATTCGGGCGCCAGTTCAAGCGCATGGGCTACACGCTGAGCGTTGGTACCGACACCAAGGTGCCGTTGTCGATGATGCTGGTCGAGTCTTTCACGCACACGGCGAAGGCCCAGAGTGAGCCGCCTGCCAAGGGCTTCAACGACAACGACAACATCGAGTTGCAGCAGGCGTCCGCGTTCCTCGCCGGGCGCATCACCGATCACTTGGGCGTGCTGGCCCAGGCGACCTATTCCGAAAATGGCGGCTTGCTCGGCTGGGACAACACCGATCTTCGCTACGCGCGCACGCTTACGCTCGCCGGCAAGCCCGTGATCTGGGGCCTGTCGCTCAACAACAACCCCACGGTGAGTGATTCGTTCAACACGGCACC
>JAICHS010000372.1 GCA_025924775.1 Rhodanobacteraceae bacterium | reverse complement strand
TCGTGCAGGCGTTCGCCCAACGGCTCGGTGGCCATGACGTAGGTCGCGATCGGCAGCACCGCGCGGTCGATCTCGCGCTTGAGATGCGCAAGGTAGCCGCCGCAGGCCAGCACCACGGTCTGCGCCGAGACTTCACCGGCTTCGGTGGCCACGTGCCAGGTTGCACCATCACGCCGAATGTGGCGTGCCTGCGAGTGCTCGTGAAACCGCACACCCTGCCCCTGCGCTGCGCGCACCATGCCGTGCAGATAATCGAGCGGGTGCAGGTGCAGCGCATTGCGCTCGAACAGGCCGTCGTGGTATCGCTGGCTGTGGATCAGGTTGCGCAGCCGGGCCTCCGGCAACCACTCCCAGGCGACGCCGTACGCATGCTTCAGCAAGTGCTGGCGGGCGCGCAGGACGCCCGGGTCGCGGAACCAGTTGGCCCAGATCACGCCGGAATCTGCGGCATCGCACTCGATCGCGTATTTCGCGATGCGCCGGCGGATCAGGTCGACCGCATCGGTAGTTGCGGCGTACAGCCGCCGTGCGCGTTCGACGCCGAGCTGTGCGAGCAAGGCGTCCTCGCCCAGCGAATAGCCTCCGAACACGAAACCGCCGTTGCGACCGGACGCGCCGTGGCCGATTCCGTGGCTTTCCAGCAACACCACATCGCGCACGCCGCGCTCGGCAAGACCGAGCGCCAGGCACACGCCGGCGTAGCCGCCACCCACGATCGCGACACGTGCCTCGTGCTTGCCTTCAAGTGGAGGCAGCGACGCGAACGGGCGCGCGCTGACCTGGTACCGGGTTTGTTCCGAGTCGGTTGGCATTGTCCAGTCCCCCTCACAGGACAAGACCCGCGCCGGGCCGATCCCTCGCTCACCGGGTCCGTGCTTGCGCCGCAAGTCCGCGCGGCGTATCAGTGCCTGCGTCAGCCTGCCGCCAGACCGGCAACGAGGTGGCGCAGAGTTGGATCCGCACCGGCAAAGTGCAAAGTCGCACGCACCATGCCGGCCTTGTTGCCGCAATCGAAACGGGTGCCCGCGAAGCGATGCGCAAGCACCGGCACTTCCTTGAGCAGTGCGGCGATCGCGTCGGTCAGCTGGATCTCGCCGCCCGCGCCAGGTGTAGTTTGTTCCAGCAGGTCGAAAATGCGCGGCGGCAGCACGTAACGTCCGACGACCGCCAGGTTGGACGGCGCGTCTTCTGGCTTCGGCTTCTCGACCGTGTGCCGGATGCGGTCGCCACCGGCCTCGATATCGACGATGCCATACTTGGCGGTGTCGGCACGCGGCACTTCCTCGACCGCCAGCACGCCAGTGTTGCCGTCGGCTGCACGCTCGGCCATCTGGCGCAACGCACTCGGCCCGTCATTCACGATCAGGTCGTCCGGCAGGATGATGCCAAACGGCTCGTCGCCGATGACGGCCCGCGCGCACAGCACCGCGTGGCCCAGGCCCAGTGCCTGTTGCTGGGTGACATACACGCAGCGCACGTGCTTGGGCAGCAGCCCCTGGACCAGCGCCAGCAGCTCATGCTTGCCCGCGCGTTCCAACGTTTCCTCCAGCTCGTACGCCGAGTCGAAGTAGTCCTCGATCGCATGCTTATAACGGTTGGTGACGAACACCAGCGTGTCGGCGCCCGCATCGACGGCCTCGTCAACCGCGTACTGGATCAGCGGGCGGTCCAGCACGGGCAACATTTCCTTGGCCACCACCTTGGTTGCCGGCAGAAAACGCGTGCCCATGCCCGCGACCGGAAATACCACCTTGCGAAGTCGTGTCACGTCTTGTCCTTGATTGTTGAATTCTAAAAGACAGCCGCGTTCAAAGCGGCTGTTCGTGAAAAGTCAGGGCGCAGACGAGCTTTTACGCGATGCCCGTGTCATCGCGTGCCCGGCCGAGCGACCGGCCAAGGATGGCCGGGCCGGCACCCAGCACCATGGATGGCTACTCGCTGAAGCAATTTTAACGGGTGTCTCCGACGAAACAGCGCTTACGGATGATCGCAATAATTACGCCGCCGAATCGCCGCTGCCGCGCTGCAACGGCACGACGTTGGTAGGCTGCGGCGCATCGCCGGTCTCCCAGCGGAACGCCGGCAACAGCGAGCCTACACAGTGCTGCAGGGTTTCCTCGTCGAATTGCTGCGCGGCCTCGGTCGCGCGGGCGAGTTGCGCCAGGACCAGCGCGACGGATTGCTGGCGCGGCGCGGCCTCGAAGATCTTGGGGTGCGCGGTGCTGTGGTAGTTCTCGAGGGGGTGGAACAGCTCTTCGAACAGTTTTTCGCCCGGACGCAGGCCGGTGTAAAGAATGGAAATGTCGCGGCCCGGCTGCTTGCCGGCCAGCCGGATCATCTGCTCGGCCAGGTCGCGGATGCGGATGGGTTCGCCCATGTCGAGGGCGAAGGTTTCGCCACCCTGCCCCATCGCCATCGCCTGCAGGATCAGCTGGCAGGCTTCCGGAATGGTCATGAAGTAGCGCGAAATTTC